>CBIGXK010000201.1:0-7069 GCA_966193805.1 uncultured bacterium
TCGGCAATCAGCGTGTGTTCGAGCGTGGTGCCGCTGATCTTGGCAGGCGGCAGCATCCTTGCACGCGTATAAATGCTGCGCGTATTGTCGAATAAGTTGAAGTCGGGAACATCCTGTGTAAGACCGAGGTTGGCCTCGTAAAAAGAATAGATATTTCCGATGTCGGTCCAGTAACCTTCATATTGGAAGCTCGATACTTTGTAACGGCTCAGCGACTGGGGAATAATTTCCTTGCCGAAATCGGTGCCTTCCCTGAATTCATTTTCAAGCAGGTCGAACATCAGGTCGCGGTTAAAGATGTAGATGCCCATTGAGGCGAGCCAGTGCTTGCCGGCTTCCTGCATTTCCGGACCCGTGTCGCTTTTCCATTGGGCCAGCAGCTCGGCGCCCTTTGGTTTTTCGGTAAACGACGTAATAAATCCATCATCGTTTTTTTTGAGGATGCCGAAATCCGGTGCTTCGCGTTCCACAACAGGAATGGTGGCGATGGAAATATCCGAACCGTTTTCGATATGGTTATTCAGCATCGCCATGAAATCCATCTGGTAAAGCTGGTCGCCCGAGAGGATCAATACATATTCGCTGGGAAAAGTGCGGATGTGCCGCAACCCCTGCCGCACAGCATCTGCCGTACCCTGGTACCAGGTTGGGTTATCCGGTGTTTGCTCGGCAGCAAGAATATCAACGAATGCCGAGCTGAATGCGCTGAAGTGATAGGTGTTCTTGATGTGCCTGTTCAGCGATGCCGAGTTATACTGCGTCAATACGAACATTCTGCTGATGCCTGAATTGAGGCAGTTCGATATCGGAATATCGACCAGCCTGTATTTACCCGCGATGGGAACGGCCGGTTTCGAGCGGCTCGCTGTAAGCGGATATAATCTTGTTCCGGCACCACCTCCCAATATGACAGCAAGTATTGACCTAGACATAAGACAAGTTATTTAGATTATTTTATTAAATGTTCATACACGCCGATATATTTCTGTGTACTTTTTTCCCAGTCGAAATCGAGCTGCATCATTGTTGCACGCACCGATTGAAATCTTTTTTTGTGGTGATAAAGTTCCACTGCTCTCCACACACTTTGGGTAATGTCGCCGGTAGCGGTATGATTGAAGCATAAGCCGTACCCGCCATCCTCTTCAAAATCTATCACGGTATCTTTCAGGCCGCCCGTTCTTCTTACCATCGGCACCGTGCCATAGCGCATGGAGTACATCTGGTTCAGTCCACACGGTTCCACTCTCGACGGCATCAGCAAAAAGTCAGATCCGGCATACATGGTGTGACTCAACGCTTCGTTATAACCGATGTACACGCTGTAATCGCCCTGCGAGAAGTTGAGCATGCGCTCGAGTTCTCTTTCAGTATGCGGGTTGCCGCTTCCGAGTATCAAAAAATTCATGCGCCTGCCGATGTGCCAGAAAGCATCTCCAATTACCGAAGGTAACACGTCGGCGCCCTTCTCTCCCACCAGCCTTCCGATAAACGCAATAAGTGGCTTCTGAAAATCGAGGTTGAAGCGATCGCACAGTTCCATCTTGTTTTTGGCCTTGCCGGCTTCCGCGTCTTCAACACCATAATGATATTGGATGTATTTATCTGTTTGCGGGTTCCATACTTTGCTGTCAATACCATTGAGGATACCGACACATTTACCTTTCTCATATTCGAACAAGGGCTCGAGGCCGTTGCTCATATATTTCAGTTCTTCGAGGTAACTCGGACTCACCGTCGTAACCATTGATGCACATTTGATGCCACTGGCCAGCGGGTTGATAGTATTGTTCCAATCGAGCTTGCCCCAGTTCCACATGTCCCACTGCGGTATGTACGGACTTTTGTCCCAACCCATCCATCCCTGGTATTCCGCGTTGTGAATGGTGAGCACGGTTGGAATATTTTTCAGCGGCACATATTTGAGGCAGTTGCCGGCCATGAACGGTATCAGCGCGGTATGATGGTCGTGAACGTGTATGATGTCCGGATGATGCTCCCACGCTGTGACCCAGTCCAATACCGCGATCTGGAAAGCCGTGAAACGTTCCGTATCATCGTCATACCCATAAATCTTTTCTCTGTCGAGCAATCCGTTGATGTCAACGAGGTACAGATCGAAACCGAGGACATTGGTTGCTTCTTTTATCACGGTAAATTCGAACCACCTGTTGCCGAGGTTCGTGAAGCCCTTATGCACCACGTCCCACTGATGGTTGTAAAGAAACTTTGTTCTGTACATGGGCATAACCACCTTTGCCAGGTGGCCCGCCTCATTCAGATAAATCGGAAGAGCTCCTGCCACATCTCCCAACCCTCCGGCTTTGGCCACCGGGTAACATTCAGCCGTTACGTGTAGGATCTCCATCTTTGGTATAGGGTAATCGCTTGATCTAAACGGTTAGAAAATATTGAAACCAATGTTATTACTTTCAATTTATGAAGGTTTTATAAACTATCGGTCACTCAATTAAAAAAATTTTGACTAGGGGAAATAGTTTGTACATTCAGCACTTAAATAAAAACTCCTGACGCTTATGAGCCAGCAAACCAAATGGTCTCAGTTCGGTACGCTTATCACGGTTTTCTTTTTTTGGGGATTTGTTGCTGCTTCGAATGGTATTTTCATCCCGTTTTGCAAAACGCATTTTCAGTTGGACCAGTTTCAATCGCAACTGGTAGATGCCGCGTTCTACGGCGCTTATTTTTTTGGTTCGCTGATCCTTTACATTCTTTCCTCGCTCAGCGGTGTGGACATTCTCAATAAGATCGGGTATAAAAACGGCATTATATACGGCTTGCTGATCTCCGTTATCGGCGCCATCGCCATGGCCTTTATCTCCACTTCCGAAGGTGCAACCTTTGCCATGGTACTGATCGCGTTCTTTGCCATCGCCCTCGGCTTTTCGCTGCAGCAAACCTGCGCGCAGCCGTTTGCCATCGCCCTCGGCGCACCCGAAACGGGCGCCCACCGCCTTAACCTTGCCGGCGGTATCAATTCTATCGGAACTTTGCTTGGGCCGCTCATCGTGAGCGTAGTGCTGTTCGGTGGCCTCGCCGAAGGCGAGAAGAAAGCCACTCTCGGCAACATCGAGACGCTTTACATCATCCTGGCTGTATTGTTTACGGCCGTGGCCATTTTCTTCGGCGTTTCGAAGTTACCGCGTGTTACCAGCGATGAGAAAATTGAAAAGAGCCCGAAGGCTATGCTCATACTGATCATCATCAGCGTTCCCACCTTCGTCCTCATCTTCATGAACGAATGGGTGGTGAAGCATTTTGGCGAAGCTGCCAAATCGTTCCTGATCGTCGCCACGCTCGTGATTACTATCGGCCTCCTGTTTTACAGCATGGCGGCTTCCAAAAAGAACAAATCAGGATGGGGCGCCATGCAGTACCCGCAACTGGTGCTGGGCATGATCGCCATCTTTGTATATGTGGGTGTTGAGGTAACCGTTCAGAGTAACATGGGCGCGTTGCTCAGGCTGCCCGATTTCGGCGGTTTGGAAGAAAGATACATCTCACCCTACATCTCCTTATACTGGGGCTCATTGATGATTGGCCGCCTTACCGCGTCGGTCACGGTGTTCAACCTGAAAAAGTCAACCAAAAGAATTCTGACGGTAATTGTTCCTTTCGTGGGCTTCGGCCTGGTGTTGCTGGTGAACGTGCTCAGGGGAAGTGCCGTCGATAATCTTTATGTCTACGCATTTTGCGTGGCCTTCCTGGTGATCGCCTTCTTTTTCGCAAACGAAAAGCCGGTGGCCATGCTGCTGGTGGTATCGGTGATGGCAACCATCGCCATGCTTATCGGTTTGTTTACCGAAGGCGACACGGCAATGTTCGCCTTTATCAGCGGCGGCTTGTTCTGCTCGGTGATGTGGCCGTGTATTTTTGCACTTGCGGTAGCGGGACTGGGAAAATACACTGCACAGGGATCGGCGTTTCTTATCATGATGATCCTCGGCGGCGCCATCATTCCGCCCCTGCAGGGCGCCATCTGCGATTTTGACAAAATCAATCCCGAAGGCATTATGAACACGTCATACACTCACTTTTCATACATCGTTCCTGTGCTGTGTTTTGCTTATCTTGCGGTCCATGCACTAACGTCAAAACGCGTTCTTAAATCACAGGGAATAGACTTTGACCAGCAAATCGGCGGAGGACATTAAGAGGTAATTAAATAATGGCTACAGCATCTTTACAGCAACTTGCAATCGGCATTGATATCGGCGGAACCGGAACTAAGTTTGGTATCGTTGACCGTAACGGGAACATCTTATTTTCCAGCGAAATATCATCCCGGAACCATCCGGAAGTGGAAGGATTTATTGACGAGCTCCACGACGCGCTGTCGGACATGATCGAGCGGGCCGGCGGCACAGGCCGTATCAGGGGCATCGGTGTAGGCGCGCCAAATGGCAACTATTATTCCGGCACGGTCGAATATGCGCCAAACCTCATCTGGAAAGGCATCATTCCCTTTGCGAAGATGATGGAAGACAAGTTCAAACTGCCCACCGTCCTCACCAACGACGCCAACGCCGCAGCCATCGGCGAAATGATGTACGGCGCCGCCAAGGGCATGAAAGACTTTATCATGATCACCCTCGGCACCGGCGTGGGCAGCGGCATTGTGGCCAACGGAAAACTCATTTACGGCCACGACGGCTTTGCCGGCGAGCTTGGCCATACCATCATCATTCCCAACGGCCGCCTGCATGAAGGCACCGGCAAACACGGCTCACTCGAAAGCTATGCGTCGGCCACCGGCGTGAGGCTCACCGCCATCGAGATGATGTCGAAAACCAAGGATCCGAGCGTGCTGCGCGACGTTCCGGCAGCAAAGATCACCTCCAAACCCGTGTATGAGGCCGCCATCAGGGGCGACAAGCTGGCGAAGGAGATATTTGATTTCACGGGCCAGATTCTTGGTCTCGCTCTCGCCAACTTCGTGATGTTTTCCAGCCCGGAAGCAATCATTTTATTTGGCGGACTCACCAAGGCCGGCGACATGATCCTGCAACCCACCCGGGAAAGCATGGAAGCGAATGTGATCAAGGTATTTCAGAACAAAGTGAAGATTCTTGTGAGCCATCTCAAGGAATCGGACGCCGCCATCCTCGGCGCGAGCGCGCTGGTGTGGGAAATGAAATCTAACTGATCATGCACTGCCTTCCATCAGCCTGTAAATAAATTTCAACCCCGATCTTCGCAGCGCCATCAGAATGGTATTTTGGAAGATGAATAGCTGGCAAATGGCGTACACCAATAAGCACGCGACGAACGCCACGATGAGCACCAGCCAGCTCTCCGTAAAAGTTCGCGATACCAGCATAATGATTGGCACAAATAGTAATGACGACAGTACAGACTGATAAAAACATTTCCAATCAACAAGCCTCATGCCCGGAACGCATTTTACGGCATACGAATAATTCATCAGCAGCATCACCATCTCTGCAAGAAGTACTGCGGACGACACGCCAATTCCGCCCCATTTTCCCGCCAGCAATACTATCAGCGCCACCAATATAACGCTGCCGCAGGCAAGGCTCCGCAGCATATACCTTTCGTAATTATGCGCCATCAGCACCTGCCGGCCGAAAAAGAGATTGTGCGCACGGAGGAAGGGATAAAAGGCGAGTATCCGCAGGTTGTCGGCGGAAGCGGCGAAGGACGGTCCAAGAATGATTCCCACGATTTCATCGGCAAGAAGAAAAGTGCCCGTCATTAACGGTACCGAGAACGTCGTGATCAACTGAATGCAGCGCAGCAAAGTCAGTTGCAGTTTCTCCCTGTTGTCCGTCCTGATAAGACTTACAATAGCGGGAAAGAACACCTGCAAGGTATCGGTTATCAGGCTGCCGGAAACGCGCACGATTCGCATGGCAAATACGTACAGGCCCACCATGTAAGCTGTTGTAAGCACGCCCAGCATTACGTTGTCGAGGTAAACGAAAACGCTGGTCAGCAGGCTGATGAGGAAGGTGATCCAGGTATGCCGCACGTGCCGCGACCACCGTAGATTTCGGAATGTGAGCCGTTGGGATCGCAACAGTGCGAGGATATTCAGCGCCGCCAGCATCGCCACTGCAGATACGAGGATGACGTAATAGAGGTAATAATCGGTCGACTCACGCACGAAGATGAAAATGCAGGCAATGGCTGTGAGGCGGATAAGCACCGACCGTACCGAAATATACCTGAACCGTTCCGTGCCATAGAAATACCATTCGCACGAGATGGCATTGACTAGCAGAAACACCACAGAAAAAACTACGAGCCGGATGTCGGCCACCTTATCGTAAACGAGGTAGATGGTGCCGAGGTACAGCACGAGTGTTGCGAGTGTAGTGAAAAGGTGCAGCACAAGCAGTTCCGGAATCAGTTTGTTTAGTTGGCCGGGCCTGTCTTTTAGTTTTGCCACTTCCCTGATACCGTAGCTGGCCACGCCGAACTCTGCAATGATGGAAAAAAAATAAACCAGTGAATCTATGAAAGTTACTCTTCCCACGCCTGAGGGATCGAGCACACGCGACACGTATGGAACGGAAACAAGCGGCAGGAGCACCTGGCTGGCAGACAAAATAAAGTAGTAAACAAGATTTTTTTTCACATTGGGGCAGCGTCCATTTGAGAATGAAAATAAAACTATTGCTGGTACCTCAAAACAAAATTATGGGAAGGCAACAATGGGAAACCCGCGTTAAAATACTTGTCGAAGATGATGCGGAAAGTATTTACAGAATTGACGTCATTCGTCCACGGCGCATAATCTCCGTCAGAAGCATACACTGCATAAAAAATCTTGTTGCTTTCCCGTAAGAAATCCGCACCCTCTTCATCAAATTTAAAACCGTGGTCGGATTGAACCACAACCACATGGCTCCTTTTCGAAAAACGCGATCGAATACGTTGCGTAATTCTTTCCAACACCTGGTTGGCATAAACAACCGAACTCACATAAGCATCGGGTTGTCTGTACGAGGGATGATCATGCAGGGACCCGTCTTCGTTAAACAAAAACGGTTCATGTGTTATCATGTAATGAAAAATATAGAAG
>CBIGXK010000202.1:0-7061 GCA_966193805.1 uncultured bacterium
GTAATTGGCATATTCATCTTTTAAGCGTTCAAGTGTTTCCAGATGCGCCTTTATTAGCGTCGCTTTTAAAGTAACTTTATCCATTTATATGTTTTGTTTCGTTCTCAATATTTGCTGAAACGAGGTGCACCGGTGTTGACACCAACTCTTTTTGCACTATCCTTTGAAGTATCGTTCTTCAGTAACTTGTCCGTTTTCCCAGAGGGAACGGACGATCTCATACAAATCAAGAACACTTCCATCCTTCATTTCAATATTCAACCTGAATTCTGAAAAGGAGGCGTTATCACCGGACGCAGACCGAACGAGCGCAATTTCATTGACCTTTTGGATGGAGCTTACAAAGTCGTTTAGCTTCTTCATAGCTGCCTGCTTCCCCTCTGTCACCCTGCCGTCAAATTCGACGGTCCTGATGTTTGGTGCGTAATATTTTTCAGCGGCCTCAACCAATTGGCCATTTGTTACCATTTCATTCATGGCATTTGATAATTCGTCAAGATTTTTTTGCATGTTTTGTTTTTTTAAGTGTGAGTGATATTTGCCAACCTGATGCCGGTATACTGCCATCTTAAATGCGGATGGAAGAAATTACGATAGCTTGGCCGGCTGTGTCCTCGCGGGGTAGCCGTTGAAGCTCCGCGAAGCACCATTTGATTCACCATGAATTTGCCGTTGTATTCTCCTATTGGTCCGGGCGCTCTGACATAACCAGGATAGGGAAGATATGCACTTGCCGTCCATTCCCATCGCTGCCCCCACGCGAATTGACCGCACGCCGCCTCCCATTCAAATTCGGTCGGCAGCCGCATTCCTTTCCACGCCGCAAAGGCAGAAGCTTCATAATAGCTGATATGTGCCACCGGCTCGTTCAGTTTCAACGGCTGGATACCAGACGCATTGTAGTAATGCCATTGGTTATTTATCCAATGCCAGTATAAGGGCGCAATAATGTTGTTGTTTTTTATCCAATCCAAACCTTCTGCATGCCAATATTCGTGCTTGCTGTATCCGCCGTCTTCAATGAATTCGAGATATTGGGCATTCGTTACCAATCCTGCCGCGATGGTGAATGACGGCAGAAAGACGGTGTGCCGGCCCAGTTCATTATCGAAGCAAAATTGACCGCCGTTATAGCCGATTTCATACAGCCCCTCCTTCATCACAATAGCTTCGTCTTGTCTAAAATCAGGTTCAAAAGATTCCGCGATTTCATTATAGGTTGGGAAGAGCGGGTTATGCCCCAGAATATATTTGATATCGGTCGCTAATAGTTCCTGATGCTGCTCTTCATGGTTGAGTCCCAAAATAGTCAGCATGTTCAACTCGTCACTTATGGGCAAACTCAGTAGCTGCTCCATCGCTGCATCGATGTGCCGCCGATATTGATAAACTTCTTCGACAGTCGGCCGGCTCAGATTGCCACGGTTGGTCCGTATCACCCTTGCGCCAAAACTTTCGTAATAACTGTTAAATACAAAAGGGTAAAAGGGATTGAAACAGGAATAGTTAGGAAGATAGCGCGATAAAATAAAGGTTTCAAAAAACCACGACGTATGTCCCAAATGCCATTTAGGAGGGCTCACATCTGCCACCGGCTGTACCACATAATCTTCCGTCTTCAGTGTCTCACAGATTTTTTCGCTTCTCGCACGAACGCTGCGATATTTGTCTCGAAGGTCTGTCATCGTTGTAAGTTTACGTAATCAGACAAGTCGCTAATTGTGCGTATTCCCAGCCGCCTAACGTCGTCTTTTCGCATCATTAGCGCGTAGGTATTATTGAATCCTACTGGCTTCAGCCACTTAATTTGAAATTGTTGTTTAAATGCCCGTTTCACATAGGCATACACCGAATCCTTGCTGACTGCGAGCCTGCCCACGGTTGTGGCGTCCGCGTGCAACATAACGGTCAGCCCCGTGCCTGTATATTCAGGGTATAAGTCTATCTGATCGTTCATCAGCGCGTCAAAACATATTTTAGTGCCCCCTAACCCGGTTTTCGGCAAAACATCGAGGTTTGTATATCCCCTGATGAGCTGAGTGTATATACTGGCCAAAATATATTGTTCATCAAAAACTTTTGAACCGATCTTGATCGAACCGCCACCGGCCGGGCGGGCAGGTCTGTATAAGTTCTGGCTTTCAAGAAACTCACGGGCAATAACAGCCGGCTCGCGATGCAGATAGTCGGCCTTATAATTAAGCGAAGTCATGATAGAATCATTAATTCTTCCCGCCAGCAGGTTAAGAACAGGTTCTAGCTCCGGGAATCGTTCGAGCGTTTGTTCCTTTATAATCGGCGCAGCATAGTAAGGAGGAAATATTTTTCGATCATCCTCCAAACTAACCAGTTGATAAGCGGCGATCCGGCCATCGGTGCCGTAACCGCTGACCACATCGAGTTTCTTCTCATATATGGCTTTGTACATGACAGCATCGTTGACCACCACTGTTGGCACGTTTAAACCGTATGTCTGCCGCAGACCGATATAGCCGTCGGCACGTCCCATAAATTCGGGAGTGAATCCGGCTAACAATTTCCCTTTTTCAAAGGATGGAATGATATAGAAACCCGAGATCGAAACAACGACTATCATGCTAAGAAGAACACTTTCGATTTTTTTGAATTTAATTTTCTGAAAGCGCGAAAGCAGAAAGTCAAACAGCAGCGCCAGCAAGGCAGCGGGAATTGCTCCTGCAAGCATCATTGTTGTATTGCTTAAAGAAATTCCGCCGAAAATAAACTCGCCCAGCCCACCGGCGGCGATGTAAGCAGCGAGCGTTGCCACGCCAACGTTGATAATCGTCGCGATGCGAATGCCGGCAAGAATTACAGGCATTGCCAGCGGCAGCTCCACTTTCAGCAGCGATTGCCTGTCACTCATGCCTAATCCTTTGGCTGCCTCCTTTACTTCCGGATTGATGTTTACAATGCCGGTGTAGGTGTTGCGAATCACAGGAAGCAGCCCATATAAAAACAAGGCCGCAATGGCCGGTTTGGCGCCGATACCTAATAGTGGAATTAGCAGCCCAAGCAATGCGATACTGGGGATGGTTTGCAAAACCCCTGCGAAGCCAAGAATAGGGGATGATAACTTTCGTTTCCGGCTGATGAGCACACCTGTTGGAACGCCAACGATTATCGCAAGCGATATTGAAATAATAGTAAGTCCGATATGCTGCCCGGTTTGTTGAAGCAATTTTTCCCAGTGGAGGGTGACAAAATCCCAAAGATGAATATTATCGTTCATCGGCTATTATTAGATTGAAGTGAACTGTAAGCACTCATTAGGTTGCTCCATGTGACGTGTTTCCATTCGCCGGTACGTTGATGTTGTATCGCTATGCACTGACCGTCTTGATTTTTATTCCGAAAGGACGCCATCGCCTCCCATAAAGAAGTATCACAAGCGGCTTTTCCGGAAATCCCTTCTGCATTACTGCCTTTTCGGGGCAGGTAATTCCATAGGTCGGTAATAGTTGTTGATGCCAGTGAAAGTTGTAAATAGTCGTTTGCAAGAAAATCTTTTACGAAATCAGTGGCAGGTGTGTACAATAATGCTGACGGTGTTCCTTTTTGGGCCAGGTTTCCCCGGTGAAGCAAAACAATCGTATCGCCTAATTCAAAGGCTTCCTGAATGTCATGCGAAACCATAATGATGGTTTTCTTGCGGAATTCGGGCAACTGCATAAATTCTTCGCGTATTGATTTCCTGGTAATGGCATCTAAGGCGCTGAATGGCTCGTCCATCAATAATATCGGGGGATCTGCAGCCAGCGCACGTGCGATGTTGACCCGCTGGGCTTCGCCCCCGCTGAGTTCATCGGGTGAGCGGGAGAGATAGCTTTCAGGTAAATGCAATTTTTTCATCAGCTCTTTAACCCTTTGCTGAATGGCCTGCTTGTTCCATTTTAACAGATTCGGCACCACGCTGATGTTTTCTTCGACGGAATAATGCGGAAAGAGACTGTTGCGCTGCAGTACATAACCCATCTGCCGGCGCAGCTTAACCTGGGGCTGCTCGCGGATGTCCTGTCCATTGATCAGTATTGTACCGGACGAAGGGGTGATGAGGCCGTTAATCATGCGAAGCAAGGTAGTTTTGCCGCTTCCACTTGGCCCCAGTAATACAACATGCTCGCCCTCTGCAATCTCGAGACTGACGTTGTCTATTGCTGCATTGTCTCCAAACGACTTGCTTACACCGCGAATACTGACCATAATTACCCTTTTGGTTGAAGATGTATTGGACTGAACAGGTTGTTGATCGCTTCGGCGTAGGTGGGGTGAGCAAACATCGTGTCGCGCAATTGGTCATATCCCAGATTGCCCAGCATCGCAATTTGCAGTAGCGACATTAATTCGCCGCCGTTCGTGCTTATAATTGCAACACCCAAAATTTTGTTTGTCTTGTTGTCAACAATTGCCTTAATAAATCCGCGTGTCTCATCCGTTTCGACAGCTCTGGCGATGAATGAAGTTTTCATTTTTGCTACAGAAAAGCTTAAACCCATTTCGGTAGCTTCTTTTTCTGTGAGGCCAACCCGGCCAAGTTCAGGATCGGTGAAAACGCAGTAAGGGATCAACCGGTCGCGAATCGATAGAGTCTTTTCGCCAAATAAGTTGTCGGCCAGCACAACATAATCGTGATACGATACATGTGTGAATGCAGGCCCGCCCTTTACATCGCCGAGTGCATAAATGCCGGGTTCTGTCGTTTCTAAATGCTCGTTGACTGAAATAAATCCATTTTTGTCGACTTGAATACGCGTTTTTGACAGATCCAGATTCTCCGTGTTTGGCGTTCTGCCGGTAGCCATCAATAGATGCGTGCCGGATAAGGCGTATGATTTTTCTTTGGAAAGAATTTCCATAGTAAGAGACTGCGCTGTTTTTTCGACGACACGTTTAACTGTGGCATCAGTGATAATTTCTACGCCTTCGGCTTCAAGCATCTCTCTGATTTCCGATCGAACGTCGTCGTCTTCCCGCGGCAACAGTCCGGATGATTTTTCGATAATAGTGACGAGACTGCCCATACGACGGAAAATCTGTGAAAATTCGAGCGCAACATAGCCGCCCCCAATAATTAGCAGATGTTTAGGCAGGCAGTCAAGCTCTAAAATAGTCTGCGACGTAAAAAAGTTTACTGATTGCAACCCTTCAACGTCGGGAATATGAGGGCGGGCGCCTGTGTTAATAAATATCGAACTGGCGGTAAGGGATTTACAGCCTAAGTCGGCCAATTGCACATTAATTTCCTTGTATCCTGAAAACCTGCCTTTGCCGTGATACAGTGTGATATTAGGGTCCTCGCCCAGCGAACGTTCAAGGCCTTCCCGAAAATCGGCTACTACTCTATTCTTGCGTTGATTTATTTTTTCATAATCCGGCACTTCATTATTCAGCGTAATGCCATAAGCGGTGGCCCGGCGCGCCTGAATAATATTTTTAGCCAGGCCCACTAAAGTTTTTGTGGGCGTACACCCGTAATTGATGCAGGTACCTCCTATGTACGCCGATTCCACAACTGCTACGCGTTTACCTTCCCTGGACAGTCTTTTTGCTAAGGGATTGCCTGCCTGGCCGGATCCAATAATTATCGCATCAAATTTGTCCACTTTTGTTTGATTTAAACAGCCGTCCAAATTGCATCCATGAACCATGATTTGCAGTCTGCAAACTCGGCAGTGTGCATAAAACCACTAGCGCTTGCCATTTGACGAATCTGGCTTTTTGAATATTTCTGGGATATTTCGGTCCAGATACATTCATCTTTTTCAAAAGGAATGCTGGCGCCGGGTAGATTCACTACCATGTCGCTTAAACAAACCAGGAAGCTTTTCGCCGCTCCTGTCATTGGATCATATGTGCAATAATGATCAAACTGATCAATTTGGAAATCGGCGTCCAGTTCCCGGTTAATTCTCTTCAACAGGTTTAGATTAAATTCTTTGGTCAACCCGCCCCGGTCATCGTATGCCCGCTTGATAACAGCGGGATGTTTGACGAGATCGAATCCGATAATGCACTGATCACCTGGCTGTAAATAACCGCGCAGCTTTTCGCAGAATTGGTTGCTTTCCTCGACGGTCATATTGCCGATATTGCCTCCTAAACACATCACCACCTTCCGCTTGCCGGGCAGTAAGCAGTGGAATGCCAGCGCGTCAAAGTAATCGCCTGTCAGTCCATCGAATTGTAAATCCGGAATGTTAGCGGGCAGAAATGACTGGAGCTCGCTGATTACGTTTTTAGAGATGTCGATGGGGACGTAATTAAAAGATGCTTTTGCAGCGGTAAGGGCACGCAGCAGATGAATTGATTTTGCGCAGTTTCCGGGTCCTAATTCAATTAATTCAAAAGCTGAGTTTTGCGCTGTTATGCTGTCAACCATTCCTTTTGCCTGGCAGATGAAAATCTCCATTTCGCACCTGGTAAGATAATAATCCGGCGACATCATGATTGCCTGGAAGAGACTGTCGCCTTTTTTGTCGTAAAAGTATTTAGACGATAACCTCTTTGGCGTTCCCGTCAGGCCCCGGATGACGTCGAAATAAAAATCTTTATTTTTTGTTGTGCGCCTGCATTCACCTTTGCCTATTGATATCATACATCAGGATGGATAAAATGGTGACTAAAATTGGGCTGCAAGCTAATATCTCGTACTCTTTTTAAAATTGACATTTGTCACACACATCCAATCACAAATTTGATTGGCGCGAGTAGATAAAATTTTCAATCCGGTTTTTGTGATTGCTCTTTCCATTACTCAGGGCAATTTTGAATTATACCCGACTCTTTTAAGACGGCTGTCTTTTAGGATCCTGGTAGCCAGCCAAACATACTGCTGCGTTTGCCTGTCGAATCCCAGCATTGAGAAAGCAATTCCCGCAGGGCATTCAGGAAAATCGGGAAAACCGATCCGCAGCTCATATCGATTACTATCGGCGTCAAATTCAGACGGCGTAATCTTATTTAACCCATATTTAGTGCTGGAATTCCTATCATCAAAAATGTAAGTAACCAATGGCGCTGTTCTCAGAAGCATTGAAATCGGT
>CBIGXK010000203.1:0-7036 GCA_966193805.1 uncultured bacterium
GCATACGAGATGCTCAGGAGTCTCGTGGGCTCGAGATGTGTATAAGAGACAGGCAATAATTTGTGACTAAGCAAAGTTATGTGGCAGAACTTCAAATTTCGCACAATTCGAAGACCCATTAAACCCTATAAACCCAGTACAATGACATTGCTCTTTTACGTGCATATCGATTCAACGATAACAAAATCGAGAAGCCAGATATTGCGGTTCATTCCATTACATTAACATCTGACGCCATAAACCGATAACGGTGCGGGATATCTTTTGCTCCCCTACAGGCACCACTATGCGTAAAATCTTCCAATATTTCATCTAAACCCAACGTATGAGAAACCTTCCATTGATGATCAGGATACTTCTGCTCATTCTGTTTACCGGCTCGTTGTACAGCTCCAACGCGCAATCAGCACCAGGCGAAAACCAAAATGCCAACGAAACTATCTATCGCTGGCACCTCGTAGACCCTTTTACCAGGCTCGCTTCTCTTGAGGAATACAAAAACCTTCCCGAAGCAGATTACACCCCCGCCAAGAGCGAAATTTCCGGATGGTCGGCAGCGGAAAAGCTGCAGGCGTTTGCTTCAGGCATCTCCGGCAAGCTGTCGGTGATATGCATACTGAAAGTTGATGATGCAGGATACATCCGCGACGTCAACATTAAACGGGCGAGCAACACCGAACAGGCGCAGGCGCTGTCAGCAAACATTCTGAACACCAAAATATCCGGACCTTCTTTCTTCCGGAACAAAGCTGTCGCCTCTTACGTGCCCTGTTCCGTAACGATCACAAATCATCAAATCACGATCCTATGAGAAACCGAAAATTACTCATCACCTTCAGTGTAATATTTTTGTCAACCCTGGCCCTGTCGTCCAGGGCACAAGTTGTAACCGGCAACGGGTTTATCAAAGGAACCTACGTAGAAGCGGGAATACGCCCTAATGGCGCATTCGGCTCCAGCGTATCGGCGCCGTCAGACTTCACATCTGCAACATCTTCCCATTATGGTGGCCGTGTGGGCTTCATCGCCGATGTTGGCAAAGACGGGTGGACAACCGGCACTCCTCATTACATAGGAGATTTTTTCGTTCCCGGAACTCCCTACGAAGCGTTCTCCGTAAAAATGAACGGTTCGCTTTATGAAAATTCCGGAACTGATGTAACACAGATACCCGGTAGCGTTACAGGCTTCAATTCGGATGGCACCACATCAACGATAGAATGGCTGGGAACGGTCAACAACCTGGAAGTACGACAGGAAACATCAGTGAGTAAAAACAGCTCCTTCATTTTGATACGCGTGTACCTGAAAAACACCGGTTCATCAACTATCAATAACATCTTCTACACTCGTTCAGTAGATCCGGATAATGAAGTGGATGAAGGCGGATCGTTCGATACTAATAATAAGATCGAAAGCCAAAATCCGAACAGTACAAGCACGGCGCTTGTTTCAGGAACGGGAAAGACATATAGTTCATACCTCGGCCTCGGATCACGGGACTGCCGCGCACGCGTTGCGATTATGCGGAGCTTCTCTTCCAACGGCGAGGAAATTTATAATGGATCGGGAACTTCTATTGCATTGAGCACACAAGGCGCCACTAATGGAGCCGACAATGCAATAGCGGTTGCCTTTAAAATAGGTAACCTCGCCCCCGGCGAGTCAACAGCTATCGCAATGGCGTACGTACTGAATGCTGCAGACCTGCCTCCCGCCATGGATCAAACAGATCCTTTGTTCAATGTAAAAGCAGACTCGTACGCTTCCGGTTCATTAGTGAACGTGTGCAGCGGATCGGCTGCCGAGTTGAATATCGTTAACGGTGATGGATATTCGTGGACATGGAGTCCAACCACCGGCCTCGACCAAACAACCGGCCGCACCGTCCATGCCAATCTCACCGGAGATATTACTTACACGGCAACAGGCATAAATACCTGCGGCACTTCCAGAACTATTTCCCTTAACCTCCACCCTGTTATTACACCCGCACCTGCCGACGCCGGCACCATTACAGGTGTTTCAACAGTGTATAAAGGATGGAATGTGAGTTTCAGCGTGCCCGCTATCGAAAACGCCACCTCCTATAACTGGACGATCCCCGCGGGCGCCTCGTTCGTTTCAGGATACGGCACCAATAGCGTGGTGATAAAATTCGGCAGTACTGCCAGCTCGGGCGAAGTTTCCGTGTTTGGTGAAAACAGTTGCGGAGCAGGCGAGCCCTCAACAATGAATGTTACGTTGAGCGGAGCGTCATCTCCCGTTTCGCTTTCTTCCACTAACGATGGTGTAGCGGCAGGCGCCGTGTTCGCTTCGCCAACAATCGTTGATGACCAGGTAAAAATTACCGGTACAGAACCTATTACCAATACTCGCGTGTATATTGACAATGGCTTCCAGTCGGGCGACGAACTTGCATACGATGGTACATTGCCAGAGGGTGTAACAATGAGCTACACTGCTGCAACAGGAGCCTTAGCTTTTACAGGAACTGCATCGCCTGCGGAGTGGCAAACTATATTCCGCAATGTCACCTTTAAAACAACTTCGGCTAACACAGCAAACAGAAGCATCAAGTTTGTACTGGGTGATATGGTGAGCCTCTCCATAGCCGGCAAGTCGCACTATTATGAATATATCCGCCCGGGTGCAAGTCCAGGTTGGGCCGATGCATCGGCTGCTGCTGCCGGCCGTGTCTTTTTCGGCATGGCAGGATACCTTGCCACCATTACTTCGGCAGCCGAAAACGATTTCATCAAAGCTAAATTAATAAGCGACGGATGGGTTGGCGGTTCCGACGATTACCAACAGATCAACGCAGCAAAAGGAACAACCTACGCCACGCAATCCGAAACGGAAGGAAAGTGGTTTTGGGTGAATGGCCCTGAATCGGGTACCGCTATCTCCACCGGAAACGGCACTCCCGCAGCAGTGAGCGGCGCCTTCATGAAATGGGCAACAGGCGAGCCGAATAATTCATCGGGCGAAAATTTCATGCAATTGTATTCTTCGCGCAATGGTGAATGGAACGATCTTTCCGGCGTTGCCGGCGCCGTTCCTGGCTACGTGGTGGAATACGGCGGCTACACAACCGATCCGACGCTCTCTATCGAATACTCAAGAACGTTGAAGAGCAAGCCCGCTCCACCCGTCATCACATCCATATCTGATGATACCGGTCCTGACGCTAACGACAGGATCACATCCGACAAAACAATCAAGTTCAACGGAACAGCTATTGCCAATGCCACAGTGAAAATTTCCCGCGCGGGCACAGGCGTCATCGGCACCGTAACTGCAAATGCAGAAGGCGAGTGGAGCTACGACTACACGGGCACCACCCTCGGCGAGGGCACACACAATTTCACCACCACCGCAACGGTAGGAGGAATCGTCAGCAATGAAAGCGAAGCAATCGCCGTGAAGATTGATTTAAGCGCTCCTTCAAAGCCGTCGAAGCCTGCATTCGTTACCGGAACAGGCAACAGAACTTCCGAGTCTAAGCCCCCGTTCAAAGGAACTGCTGAAGCGAATTCCACCGTTACGATTTATATCGATGGCACCGCAGCAGGAACAACCACCGCTGATGGCGACGGAAACTGGACGTTCATTCCTTCTACCCCTTTCAGTGAAGGAGAACACGTCATCAAAGTAACTGCGGCTGATGGTGCCGGAAACACCAGCGCAAACAGCGATGAATTTACTTTTGTAATAGACCACACGGCGCCGGTTACACCTGCTGCGCCTGTAATGACTGATGATGATGGAGAAATTACCAACAACAATAAACCCACCATCAAGGGTGCAACCGAAGACAATGCCGTGGTGACAATTTACAATGGCAGCGACTCTGTTACCACCATTACCGCCGATGCCGATGGAAAATGGAGCTACACATTTACTGATGCGCTCGGGGACGACCAATACCAGCTTACCACCACCTCGACCGATGCAACTGGCAACGTCAGCGCATCGAGTGCAGCCCTCGTCATTACAATCGATACAGAGAAGCCGTCAGCTCCTGCTGCTGCTATTTTAGAAACCGCCAACAGCAACGGCTATGTAAACACCAATACGCCGGAAATCAGCGGCATCGCAGAACCTAACGCAGCCGTGGATATTTATGACGGCGCAACAAAAATCGCAACAGTAACGGCCGATGCCGATGGAAAATGGAGTTACGCGTTCAGTCCGGCACTGGCTGATGGCAACCATTCTATCACCACAACAGCCACCGACGCTGCCGGCAACGTGAGTGAGAAAAGTGACGCACTGACCATCAAAGTTGATACAGAAAAACCTGCATCACCTGCTGCAGCCGTTTTGGAAACTACCAATAGTAACGGGCATGTAAAAACCAATACGCCGGAAATCAGCGGCATCGCAGAACCTAACGCAACCATCGATATATATGACGGTGCAACAAAGATCGCAACTGTAACCGCTGATGCAGATGGAAAATGGAGCTACACATTTAGTCCGGTGCTGGCTGATGGCAACCATTCTATCACAACAACCGCCACCGATGCAGCAGGCAACGTAAGCGATAAAAGTGATGCGCTGATCATCAAAGTTGATACACAAAAGCCGGAGGCTCCTGCTGCCGCCACATTCGAGAGCGACAACAACGACGGCAACGTAAAAACCAACACACCGGCAATTAGCGGCATCGCAGAACCTTACGCAACCATCGATATCTATGACGGTGCAACAAAGATCGCAACTGTAACCGCTGATGCAGATGGAAAATGGAGCTACACATTTAGTCCGGCGCTGGCTGATGGCAACCATTCTATTTCAACAACCGCCACCGATGCCGCTGGTAACGTGAGCGCGGCAGGTGATGTGTTGACGATAAAGGTCGACACACAAAAACCTGCCCGTCCCGCATCAGCACTTGAGGGCGGAAATAAAGGAAATATCAACACCAGTGCTCCTACTATCGGCGGTACAGGCGAACCCGGTTCAACGATCACCGTTTATAACAACGGTGTTCCCGTGGGAACAACGATTGTTGGGGAAGACGGAAAATGGAGCTACACATTCAACCCTGAGCTTGAAGACGGCACTTACAGCATACACACCACATCTACCGACGTTGCCGGAAATGTGAGCGAAGGCGGTGATCCGGTTACCATAGCCGTCGACACGCACAAACCTGTGGCTCCTTCCACGCCCCGGATGGAAAGTGAGAACAATGACGGACATGTGAAAACCAACAAACCAACGCTATCAGGAAATACAGAACCAGGGTCAATTATCACTGTATATGACAACGGCGTGCCGGTGGCAACAGTTGCTGCCGATGAAAACGGAAGCTGGACCTATACGTTTGATCCTGCACTGTCGGATGGCGAGCACACCATTCACACCACCATCACAGACCTGGCAGGAAACATCAGTGTGCCCGGTGAAACCTATCTCGCCATGGTTGACACAGGAACGCCAACTGTTGAAATAAAAACAGAAACAGAAAAAGCGGCGATGCCGTTTACGATCACCATCAGGTTCAGCGAACCGGTTACAGGATTCGGTATAACGGGTCTCACAGCAGCCAACGCAAAACTTTCGAATTTCGCAATGGTGAGCGCAACTGAGTATATAGTACTGGTAAGTCCGGTGTACGATAACAACACCGTTAGCGTACAGGTAATGCAGAATGCCGGTTTCGACGCTTCGGGCAATGGCAACAAACTTTCGAACAAACTTGTTTTGGAAACAGAATCTGCAGGAGTTGTTGCCCAGGTATATCCTAACCCTGCAAGCACCACTTTAAATGTGCTGTTTAAAGGTGTAACGCCCACAAGCGGCAGAGTGATGCTTGTGAAAATGTCGGGCCAGCGTGTATATGACGAAGTGGTGAACTTCAGTAACCGTACACTCAGCATCGACGTGAGCAGGTATCCTTCCGGTCATTACATGTTACTCGTTAAAACCAACGACTATATCAGCCGCACAAACGTGCTCATCGTTCGATAATAAAATTAAATGGGTTCGCAGTTCACTGCGGGCCCATTTCAAAATCCAATTAAGAATAATATATGAGAACCATCAACAAAATATTTCTTGCCACCGCAGTTTCCCTTACTGCCAGTGCAGCAATAAAAGCACAAACTGCAAAGCCGATCAATGTGGTCACTTCGGCGGTTCCCTTTCTCAGGATATCTCCTGATGCGAGGGCGGGCGGAATGGGCGAAACCGGTTTGGCTACGGATCCCGATGCGAACACCTCGTTTTCCAATCTCGCGAAAACACCGTTCGCAAAAAGTAATTCAGGAGTTGGTTTCACGTACTCTCCCTGGTTGCGGAAATTGGGGTTGAATGATATATATCTTGCGACGCTCACAGGATACACGAAGCTCGATGAGAACCAGGCTGTCACCGGTTCGTTGCGTTATTTCAACATGGGCAGTATCAATTTTACCGATAACCTCGGCAACGACTTCGGCTCCATGAAGTCGAAAGAGTTCTCGATAGATGCAGGTTATTCGCGCAAGCTGTCGGGTAACCTAAGCATTGCCGTTGCGCTTCGCTACATCAATTCCAACCTCGCCAGCGGCAAAACCGTTGGAGGGGCCACCTATAAAGCGGGCAGCGCCGTTGCCGGCGATCTCAGCGCGTTTTATAATGGTCAGAACGAAGCCGGGCAGGGATGGAACTTTGGCGCGGCGCTAACAAATCTGGGATCAAAAATCGGGTATACTACTGATGCCACGCAAAAGGATTTTATACCTGCCAATTTTGGGATCGGAGGAGCTTACACTAAGGTATTTGATGAAGACAGCAGGATGACTCTTGCCATGGATGTGAATAAAATGCTGGTGCCAACACCGCCATTAACAGGCGATTCTATCGGCATGGCCGAGTATCGCGGCAAAGGGGTGGTAGGGAGCTGGTTCAGCTCGTTTGGGGATGCTCCCGGTGGTTTCGCCGAAGAATTGCGCGAGTTTCAGCTTAGTGGAGGATTGGAATATTCCTACAAGAACCAGTTTGCGGTCAGGGCGGGATATTTTCATGAAGACAAATCAAAAGG
>CBIGXK010000204.1:0-6982 GCA_966193805.1 uncultured bacterium
ACGATTTCAAAAACCTCTGTAAAAAATGGCTCACAAATTGAACCTGGACAAATTAGACTTGCAAATCATCCACGAGATGATGGCCAATGCTGAAATTTCTTATGCCGACCTGGGCAAAAAACTGTTCGTCTCCGGCGGAACGATTCACGTCCGTATCAAAAAACTCGAAGAGGCCGGTATCGTCAAAGGTACCCGTTTGAGCGTAGATATCAAACAGTTGGGTTACGACGTGATTGCTTTCATAGGCATCTATCTTGAAAAAAGCTCGCTCTACGACTCGGTAGCAAGAGAACTGCATAAGATCCCCGAAATCACCCGCCTTAACTACACCACAGGCAACTACAGTATGTTCGCGGAAATAATTTGCAAAGACATCAATCAACTGCGGTTCGTGCTGCACGATGAATTGCAAAAAATAAAAGGAATCGAACGAACCGAAACGTTTATCTCACTGGAAGAGAGCTTTGTCCGAAATGTGCAGGTGTACAGTGAGGCGTGAGCGGCAAACGGCAGCGGTGATAAAACAAATTAGCGGCCTACTCCTTCACCTGCAGTGCGTCTCGCAAGCCGTTACCCAATAAATTAAAAGCCAGTACAACAATCATAATCGCAAAGCCCGGTGCCAACGCAAGCATCGGGTTTTGTGTGATGATGAAATTATAATTTTCCTTGATCATCAAACCCCAACTGGGCATCGGAGGCTGCACGCCCACACCTAAGAAACTTAAACCCGCCTCGATAATTATCGCCGAAGCAAAGTTGGATGCTGCAATCACGATCAATGGTCCCGTGATATTCGGCAGGATGTGCCTGATGATAATTCGTGATGAAGAATAACCAAGCGCCCTGCCCGCTTCAATATATTCCAGTTGCCTGATGCCCATTACCTGGCCCCTGATGAGGCGCGCCACACTCACCCACGTCGTAAGGCCGATGGCGATAAACACCTGCCAAAATCCTTTTCCCAAAACCAGCGTGATCGCAAAAACCAGCAGCAGCGTCGGAATACTCCACACGATGTTCACGATCCACATGATCACATCATCCACCTTACCCCGGAAATAACCGGCCAGCGAGCCAAGCAGCACCCCTATTAACACGGACAGCACCACAGTGACCAATCCCACTGCCAAACTCACCCGCACGCCCACAATCAGCCTGCTCAAAATATCCCGTCCATATTTGTCCGTACCCAGCCAAAATCTAATTGTCGTTACATGCATCGTGGGGCCGCCGCTGAACTTGCCGGTAGAATAAGCGATTCGTTCCGTGAGCCCCTCATCAATATATTTTTCAACAACAACGCTGTCCTGCCGCCAATTGACACCCTCGACGGGAACATATTCGAAACGGTCGGTTTTTCCGAAAAGCAGTTGTTCGAGTAAGGAAGTCTGCGGAACAATGCCAGCCTTCGGCAGTTTCAAAAACTGCTGGGTAAACCCGGGCTTCCTGCCGCCGATCTCAACGATCATCCTGTTGGCATTCGGCGAACTATCCGGACTGATGAAATAGGCAAACACGGCCATCAAAGTGAAGAGTATAATGACAATGAGGCCCCCAAAAGCAACTTTGTTTCTTTTCAGTCTTCGCCAGGCATTGCGTTGAACGGGATCAACAGTCATCTTTTGAAATTACAGTTTTGCAGGGTTTGTCCGACCCTTATTTTTGATGGTCCTCGATTTCCACCGGTACGATCCGAACCTTCCCATCCAGCCCGCAACAACCGTGTAGAGAATGTGAAAAGGCTGCATCAACGGAAAAAATACCATCAGCTTTCGGGCGCCAAAAAAACCGGCTACAGCATTGAGGAACGGAAATTCTGCCAGCAACTTCATCAGGAAAAATAAGAGAAGAAAAGGCAACCAGAATTTATTCATGATGGATGCGGTGAGCAGCACAGCAAAGCCAACATTCACGAGATACACCAGCAACAAAATATAGAAGACGTTCTTATCATCATAATGAACTGCTTTGCTGGCCCACCTGATCCGCTGCTGAAAAAATTTCCAGGCAGAACTTTCCGCGGGAGTGCTCACTACCGCCTCTTTATTTTTCAAATAATGGACATCGCCAGGATAGCGCCGAAAAATTTTGTACATCAACAGCATGTCATCGCCGGAGGGGATATGATCGATACCTGTAAAGCCGTCCACTTCGTCGAACACCCTTTTTTCGTAGGCGAGGTTGGCGCCATTGCAAAGGGTATGAAACTTTTTGTAAACACTCGCGCCGGTGATGCCCTGCAGTGTCAAAAAATCGAGCGACTGAAAGATGCCGATAAAATTTTTCCGGTGTGTCATGTGAACCGGCGCCGCAATGAACCTGGCTCCCGTCTGTAAATAACAACCTGCCATCGCCCTGATCCATCCCGGCGAAAACGTACAATCTGCGTCGGTGGTGACGATGATCTGCCCGGTTGATTCCGCGATACCCCTTTCTATCGCTTTCTTCTTTCCGGCGAGGCCATCGGGCAATTTAAGTACCGTAAATTTTGACGACAGCCCCATCAGGCGTTGCGTCGTGCCATCTTCAGAATGATCATCTACCAAAATAATTTCCAGTTCATCCTCCGGGTAATCGAGAGCGGTGACAGCATCGATGAAACCTTCAAGATGATGTTCTTCGTTGCGTAATGCCACCACCAAACTCACCTTTACTCCTGTTGCCGCAGCGTTTGTTTCGGGGATGGAATTCCAGGACCGGCGGTAGTAATCGATCAAAATGCTGTAGACGAGCAGCAGCACCAGAAATATCAAAATGAACACGGGCATCACTTGGAAAATAAACATAAAAATATTAAGTTTGGATAGTTGTATAAACAACTATATGCGAAACAACCAATTTAAAAAAGGAGAGTTATACAGTTTCATCACCGGAAAGGCGTCGATCGCGGTGGCGAGGCGGTTGCAGAAAAAGTTTAACCAGGCAGGACTTAACCTCACAATCGAACAGTGGAGCGTGCTGTACCAGTTGTGGAAGCACGACGGCAGCAGCCAGCAGGAACTGTGCAATGGAACATTTCGCGACAAGCCAAGCATTACGCGGCTGGTAGACAATCTTGAAAAGCTGCAGCTCGTTAAACGTGTGCCGTCAGCAACCGACAGGCGCATCAACCTGGTGTGCCTCACCCGCCAGGGAACAAAGCTGGAGGAGCAGTCGATGATGCTTGCGGAAGAAACGCTGAACGAAGCGCTCGACGGCATCTCTGAAGAACACATAAACCTGTGCAGGGAGATTTTGCAGCAGGTGTACGAGAATGTGAAGCAAACGTGAGGCGGGAGACGGGAGGCGGGAGACGGGCAATGGGCAATGGGGAGTGGGCAATGGGTTTCCCCCGCTGGCGGGGGTGGCGCGAAGCGCCGGGGGTGGACCTTTTTAATCATTCAATTTATTCACTATGTCAACAACCACAGAAAAAAAATCGATTCCCGGCGGCGCATGGCTGATCGCTGAAAGCAACCCATCCGATTCGTTCATACCCGAAGCGTTTAACGAAGAACAACAGATGGTGAAAGATATGTGCGCGAACTTCCTCGACACGGAAGTACTGCCTATTGTTGACCGGATAGACCAACTCGAGCCCGGGTTAATGCCTTCGCTGATTGACAAAGCCGGCGAACAGGGCCTCCTCGCCGTTTCTATTCCGGAAGAATATGGTGGATTGGGCAAGGACTTCATCACTTCAACACTCGTGAGCGAAGGGCTCGGCGGCGGCTATTCTTTTTCGGTGGCCGTATCGGCACACACCGGAATCGGAACATTGCCGATACTCTATTTCGGCAACCAGCAGCAAAAAGAAAAATACATTCCCAAGCTTTGCACCGGCGAATGGAAAGGCGCCTACGGATTAACAGAACCCAACAGCGGCAGCGACGCGCTGGGAGCGAAGACAACCGCAACACTCAGCGCCGATAAAAAATATTACCTGCTCAACGGTCAGAAATGCTGGATCACCAATGGCGGCTTCGCGGATGTGTACACCGTATTCGCAAAAATTGACGGAACACAGTTCACCGCGTTTATCGTTGAACGGGGATTCGAGGGATTCACGCAGGGTCCCGAAGAACATAAAATGGGCATTAAGGGATCATCTACTGTTCAACTGTATTTTCAGGATTGCAAGGTACCGGTTGAAAATGTACTGGGCGAAATCGGCAAGGGACATCACATTGCCTTCGACATTCTGAACGTGGGCCGCCTTAAACTATGCTCGGCCACCCTGGGCGCTTCGAAACGCTGCCTCACCAACACCATTCAATATGCGCAAACGAGGGAGCAGTTTAAACAACCCATTGCCAACTTTGGTGCTATCAAAAGCAAGCTGGCAGAAATGGCCATTCGCATCTGGGTGAATGAAACTTCGCTTTACCGCACCGCAAAATGGATAGATGAAAAAGAACACGAGCTGCTTACCGGCAGCAACTCGGTTAACGATGCGCTTCGCGGTGGCGCCGAAGAATATGCGATAGAATGTGCCATCCTTAAAGTTTCGGGCAGTGAAATGCTCGACTTCGTGGTGGACGAAGGCGTGCAGGTGCACGGCGGAAACGGTTACAGTGATGAATACCTCATCTCGAAAGCCTATCGCGACAGTCGCATCAACCGGATTTTCGAGGGCACCAACGAGATCAACAGGTTATTGATTGTTGACATGATGCTGAAACGCGCCATGAAAGGGCGCCTCGACCTGATGGGCCCGGCCATGGCCGTATCGAAAGAATTGCTGGCCATACCCGATTTTGGCGATGGCGATAGCGATGCATTTGCCGAACAAAAAAAAGCGATCGGGAATTTCAAAAAAGCCATTCTGCTTACTGCCGGTGCAGCGGCACAGCAACTGATGATGGAACTGGAGCATGAGCAGGAAATACTCATGAACATCGCCGACATGGTGATCACCGCCTTTAATGCAGAAAGCGCTTTACTGAGGGTGATGAAACTTGTTGAGCAGCGTGGTGAACAATCGTGTACATTTGAAACCGACATCATGAACACCTACATATACGACGCAGCAGACAAAATCCACAAATATGCAAAGGAAGCGATAAATGCATTTTCAGATGGTGACGAACAGAGGATGATGTTGATGGGAGCCAGGCGCTTCACCAAGGTGCAGCCTTACAACACCAAAGAAGCGAGGAGAAGGATCGCGGACAGGCTGATCGCCGACGGAAAATATCCACTTTAAATTGATAAAACAATCATGACGACAAAGAACATCTTTATCCATCACGTTTATTTCTGGCTGAAAAACCCTTCGAGCGAACAGGACAGGCAGCTACTCATCGAGGGCCTCGGGAAGCTTTCCAAAGTGAAAACAATCAAAATGTTCCATATCGGAAAGCCGGCGGGAACCAACCGCGATGTGATAGACAGTTCTTACTCAATCTCCTGGATGTTGATTTTCGAATCGCCGGAAGACCAGGACAGCTACCAGGTAGATCCCATCCACCTGAAATTCGTTGAAGAGTGCAAGCACCTTTGGCAGAAGGTGGTGGTGTATGACGCCGTTGACGCAAAATGAGTAATTTTGCAGGTATGAGTGAAGTTTCTTCGTCCCCCCTCCCTACACTTACTGCCAAAGATTTTGCCACCGACCAGGAAGTGCGCTGGTGCCCCGGCTGCGGTGATTATTCCATCCTCGCCCAGGTGCAAAAAGTGATGCCCGGACTGGGTATTCCCCGGGAAAATATCGTGATCATTTCAGGGATCGGCTGCAGCAGCCGCTTCCCTTATTACATGAACACTTTCGGGATGCATTCCATTCACGGCCGCGCAACGGCCATTGCTTCGGGACTCAAAGCATCGCGTCCCGAACTGAGCGTGTGGATAGTAACGGGCGATGGCGACGGACTGAGTATCGGTGGCAATCACACCATCCATCTTTTGCGAAGAAACTTCGACGTGAACATCCTGCTCTTCAACAACCAGATCTATGGATTGACCAAGGGGCAGTATTCGCCTACTTCAGAGTCGAAAAAAGTAACGAAATCCACTCCCTTCGGCAGCCTCGATCATCCCTTCAATCCCCTGGCGCTCGCCATGGGCGCCGACGCTACCTTTATCGCGCGGTCGATGGACAGGGATCCAAAGCATCTTCAGCAGTTATTGATCAGGTCGAACCAGCACAAGGGAGCCTCCTTTCTCGAAATCTACCAGAACTGCAACATCTTTAACGACGCGGCTTTCGAGGTATTCACCGAAAAATCTACAAAAGCCAACGAAACGCTTTTCCTCGAGCATGGTAAGCCGCTCCTCTTCGGCACCGATCAGAATAAAGGCATCAGGCTCGAAGGCTTTAAACCCGTTGTGGTTGAGCTGGGAAACGGCGTTTCGGCCGACGACCTGTGGATACACGACGAAAGAGACTTCTACAAGGCGCAAATCCTGGTGAGGATGTTCGATGATCCCCGCATCGAGGGCCATCTGCCGAGACCTTTCGGCGTATTTTATGAAGCCGACCGGCTAACTTACGAAGACATGATGGCCATGCAGATTGATGAGGTGATGAGCACCAAAGGCAAAGGCGACCTCGACAAATTGCTTAGAGGAAACGAGACCTGGAGCATTTTGGGGTGAGGGGGCGAAGTGGGCAATGGGCAATGAAAACTTTGTTTCCATGCGCACTTCTTTAGCTGAGTCTACTCAAAGTCGAGAATAAATTAGATTGCCGTTTGCTGATGGCCGTTTGCCGATCATTTCTTGTTTCCCAAACCAAAACCCAAAAAAAATGCCAGCGATGAAAATCGCCGGCCTGTGCTTACCTCTGAAACCACAAAAAGAAAGACGTTATAAGTTGTGAGTCTAAAAGCAGTTAGATTCAGTTATTATCAAGCTATTTTTCAGGATAAAATCCGCGTCAGCATCACCTATGTCTCTCACTCAGAAATTAAAAGCAGATTAAAAAAGGCATTCAGAAGATTGGATATTTTACTTGCTTTTGCGATTATTGTTGGATAAACCGCTAGCTACTGGGTAAAAG
>CBIGXK010000205.1:0-6978 GCA_966193805.1 uncultured bacterium
GATGATGAACTGACCGGCGGCATCGGTGATAACGAATTTCTCAACCTTACCCTTTGAAGTAATGGAGATGGTCACGCCTTTTACCGGCTTCTTCGAAACAGCATCTGAAACATAACCGAGAAGCACCGGATCATTTGTGCCGTCACCATTTTGGTTGGCAAACACGCAATTGGAAAGAGGCAATAAACCGAAAAAGAGGATGAGTAATTTTATGCGTCGCATACAGTTGTGATTCAAGGTTGATGGTAGTTAGACAACAAAAACCTCAAAAACGTTACATTCAGCCGTGAAAATACCAGAATTTGTGGAAATCTGCAACTAACGGTGCCGTTAAAACTCTTTAACAATCAAGACTCTCCGAGATCAATTTCAGTGTTGTCGCCGATGTTCAGGCTCCGGCTTTCTCCCTTCACCTCCGTGTCGCTGCCGATGAGCGATTTCGTGAGAACAATGTCGGACAGGTCGGCAAAAGAGCCGATGATGGAATCTTTGATAACCGAATAGCTGATGTTCGTCTTTTCGCCGACTGTTACATTCGGGCCGATGATGGAGTTTTTGATCTTGCAACCCTGGGCTATGCTTACCGGTGGTATGATGATGGTATTGTCGAAGTGATGCTCCTTCGCGATCAGTCCGCCGAACTTTTTGAGAAGGGTTGAATTAGACTCGAGCAGTGTATCCTTCTTACCGCAGTCGAACCAGTTCTGCACCTTGAACGACTGGAACTTGGCACCCTTGCTGATCATGCATTCGATGGCATCGGTGATGCTGAACTCGCCGCGGCTCTTCACCAGGTTCCTGATATTCGTATCGAGGCAATCGAAAAGCTGGCTCCTTTCTTTAATAAGATAGACACCCACGAGCGCCATGTTCGACTTTGGGATCTGTGGCTTTTCGACTACGCGCGAAATGAACCCATCGTCGCCGATCTCGGCCACTCCAAAGTCGCGGGGATCGTCCACCCTTCTAATACCCAGCACGGAGGTCGACCTGGTGAGCACATCGGCTACGTCATATTCACAAATGGTGTCGCCAAGTACAATAAAGATGTCGTCGTCGCCAACAATGTCGCGCGTGAGCAGGATGGCGTGGCCGATGCCCTGACGTTCGTTTTGACTGACAAAATGCGCATCCAGACCCGGGTACTTTTCAAGAACATAATCTTTGATCTTATCGCCCAGGTAACCAATGATGAAAATAAATTCCGAAATGCCGGCTTCTTTCAATTGGTCTACAATAATACTTAGGATCGTTTTGCCTGCTAACGGAATGAGTGCCTTTGGCTGGGTATAGGTGTGCGGGCGCAATTTTGTGCCGGCTCCAGCCACTGGAATGATCGCTTTCATTTCTTTCGTGAAAGTAGTGCATTTTTATAACCCTGGTGTCATTATTTTTGCGGCCTGGAACGTTAGAAATACATAAACAAACTACATGCAAAAAGATACATTGGTCTTCTCGCTGATCAGGAAAGAACTGGAACGGCAGCGCCGAGGCATCGAGCTGATCGCCTCCGAAAATTTTGTTTCGCTGGACGTGATGCAGTCGATGGGTAACGTGATGACGAATAAATATGCGGAAGGATACCCGGGGCGCCGGTACTATGGAGGTTGCGAAGTAGTAGACGAATCGGAGCAACTGGCCATCGACCGCCTGAAACAAATATTCGACTGCGAATATGCCAATGTACAACCACACGCAGGTGCGCAGGCCAATGCCGCAGTGTTGCTGTCGGTGTTGCAGCCCGGTGATAAAATTCTCGGACTCGACCTGAGCATGGGCGGCCATCTTACACACGGTTCACCCGTTAACTTTTCCGGCAAGCTGTACCACCCCGTATTTTATGGCGTAAAAAGAGAAGACGGCCTGGTTGACTATGAGATGATGGAAAAAGTGGCAAAGGAGCATAAGCCAAAGCTTATCATCTGCGGCGCATCGGCATACAGCCGCGACTGGGATTTTGCCCGCATCAGGCAAATTGCCGACAGCATCGGCGCCTTTGTGATGTGCGACATGGCGCACCCTGCCGGTCTCATCGCGAAAGGTTTGCTGAGCTCACCTTTCGAACACTGTCATTTTGTTACCTCCACCACGCATAAAACACTCCGCGGACCACGAGGCGGTATTATTTTGATGAAGAAGGATTTCGAAAATCCATTCGGACTGAAAGATGTGAAGGGCAACACGCGCATGATGAGCAACCTTATGGACATGGCCGTGTTCCCTGGCATACAGGGCGGGCCGCTGCAACACATCATCGCTTCGAAAGCCATAGCATTTGGTGAAACACTGAGCGATGAATTCACTGTTTATGCCAAACAGATCGTTGCGAACGCCAAAGCCATGTCGGCGGCGCTCACCAGCAGGGGCTATTCCATCGTTTCCGGCGGCACCGACAACCACCTGATGCTGATAGACCTCCGCAATAAAAACATCAGCGGCAAAAAAGCCGAGCAGGTACTGGGCAAGGCCGACATTACCGTAAATAAAAACATGGTTCCCTACGATGATAAATCGGCCTTCGTAACTTCGGGTATACGCATCGGCGTACCGGCTATCACTACCAGGGGTATGAAGGAGCAGCATATGGAGAAGGTGATAGAGTACCTCGATCGCGCGCTTACCCATGCAGACGAAGATGCGTATCTGGAAAGCCTTGCGAAAGAAGTGAATGGATTGATGAATGAATTTCCGTTGTATCCCGAGCTGGGGTGAGGGAGAGGGGAGATTTCCCCCCGCTGGCAGGACTGGCCTGAAGCTCCGGGGGTGGACCTTTAACTTTTAAGTTTTAACTTATACCATGATCCAACGTGTACAGTCGCTCTGGTTATTGGTGGTGGCCATTGCGGCCTTCGCCACCTATACGCTTACCTTGTACGTGGGCAAGCTCGCCGACGGCGCGCTGAAAGTATTTCAAATGGCCGATGATTTCCTGCTGGTGATCATCATCATCACCCTGGGTATCCTCGCCATCATCAATTTATTTCTCTTCAAAAACCGAAAGCTTCAGTTCAAGCTCTCTGTGCTGGGGGTCATTTTCTCTATAGGATTCATCTTCCTCGAATATGTGAGGGTAGAAAATTTTAAAAAGGATCAGATGATTCAATCAGGCTCCTACCAGATCGGTGCGCTGTTGCCTATACTGATGGTTGTTTTCTTCTTCCTCGCCGCCCGCGGAATTTATAAAGATGAGAAGCTGGTGAAGAGCATGGATAGGCTGAGATGACTAAGTCCGCCCCCCGGCGCTTCGCGCCACCCCCGCCAGCGGGGGATATCACAAAAATCTCCCAGTATAACTCTCCTTCACCTTTGCCAACTCCTTCGGAATACCCGCAAAAACCAAATTACCACCCATATCTCCGGCCTCAGGACCCAAATCAATCACCCAATCAGCGCTTTTGATCACATCAGTATTATGCTCGATCACGAGAATCGAATGGCCTTGCTCGATCAGCGCGTTGAATGATGCCAACAGCTTTTTGATGTCGTGAAAATGCAAACCGGTAGTGGGTTCGTCAAAGATGAACAGGATATTGCCCTGGCCACGCCCCTTACCCAGGAAAGAAGCCAGCTTCACGCGCTGCGCTTCGCCACCCGATAGCGTATCGGACGACTGGCCCAACTTTATATATCCCAGTCCCACGCTGCTTAGCGGCGCTATCTTCTTACCTATTTCCTTTTCATCTTTAAAAAACTCGAGCGCCTCGTCAACGCTCATCTCCAGCACATCGTAAATACTCTTTCCTTTATACTGCACCTCCAGCACCTCTTCCTTGAACCGCTTGCCATGACAAACTTCGCAGGTCAGGTGAACATCGGCGAGGAATTGCATTTCGACCACCTGTTCGCCTTCGCCCTTGCAATTGTCGCAACGGCCGCCATCCACGTTAAAAGAAAAATGCTTCGGCTGAAAGCCGCGCAGCTTACTCAACGGCTGCCGCGAATACAGATCCCTGATCTCGTCGTATGCCTTGATGTAGGTAACGGGATTGCTTCGCGACGATTTGCCAATGGGATTCTGGTCCACCATTTCAATTTGCGAAATGCTGTCGATGTCGCCGCTTATTTTTTGGTGCAGCCCTACTTTATCGGCGGGCTCGCCTTTGATCTTTTTAAGCGCAGGGTACAGGATTTGTTTTACCAGCGTTGTTTTACCGCTTCCACTAACGCCGCTCACCACGCACAACAGGTTCAGTGGAAACGTTACGTCTATGTTCTTCAGGTTATGCTGCCGGGCCCCTTCAACGGTAATGGAGCTGTTCCATTTGCGTACCCGCGGCGGAGCTTCGATAGAGAGCTTTCCACTGAGATACTTGCCGGTGAGGCTTTTATCGTTTCGGATGATCTCGTCGTAGTTACCGGCGGCCACCACTTCACCTCCCAGGTGGGAGGCCAATGGACCCATGTCGATGATATGATCCGCTTCGCGCATCATCATTTCATCATGTTCAACAACAACTACCGTATTGCCGAGGTCCCTTAATTCTTTCAGCACCCTGATCAGCCTTTGCGTATCCCTTGAATGTAAACCGATAGACGGTTCATCGAGAATATACAGCGAATTCGTGAGGTTGCTGCCCAGCGAGCGGGTGAGCTGTATCCGCTGGCTCTCGCCACCGCTCAGCGAGTTGGCAAGGCGGTTCATGGTGAGATATCCCAGGCCCACATCCATTAAAGTTTTGAGCCTTGTATTGATCTCTATCAGTATTCGTTTCGCGATTTCACGCTCGTGGCCGGTGAGCTCGATTTTCTCGAACCACTGCACGAGATATTTAACCGGCATCTCACAAAGTTCACCGATGTGCCTGCCACTCACTTTTACATACAGCGCTTCTTTCCTCAACCTGTAACCGTTGCACTCGGGGCACAGCGTGCGCCCCCTGTACCGCGACAACAGCACGCGGTATTGCACCTTGTAGAGGTGTTGTTCGACTTCCTTAAAAAAATCGTCTATGCCGGCAACGCGCTTGCTGCCCTTCCACAGCAGCTCATGTTCCGCCTTGGTGAGGTCCATAATAGGTTTGTGAACCGGGAAGCCTTCGGCGTTCGCTGTCTTAATAAAATCGAGTTTCCATTTGCCGAGCTTTTCACCTTTCCAGGGCGCAACTGCGCCATCATAAACACTGAGCCGCTTATCGGGAATGACGAGGTCCTCGTCTATTCCCAAAACGAGACTGAATCCTTCACACGTGGGGCAGGCGCCAACGGGATTATTGAAAGAAAAAAGATCCGGCACCGGCTCTTCAAACACGATTCCATCAAGCTCGAATTTATTCGAGAACTGAAGTTTCTCCGTTTCGTTGATGAGCAGGAAAACTTCGCCCTCTCCTTCGTAAAAGGCCGTTGTAACCGAATCGGCTATGCGGTGCAGATCGTCGTCGTCAAATTGTTTGGCCACGAGGCGGTCTATCAGCACAAATGCATCCCTGCCGGGTTTCCAGTTCTTCCTGATCTTCTCTTCGAGTAGGTCCTCGATGCGCAGCACCTCGCCGTTCACGTAGAGGCGCGAAAAGCCTTTTTGCATAAGGATGTTCAGCTCTTCCGAAACTTTCCTGTTCACGTGCTGCCGAAAGGGAACGATCACCAGCACCTTATCGCCATGCGACCTGTTCCGGATGGCTTCCACCACATCCGACACATCATCTTTCTTCACCTGGCGGCCCGAAACGGGAGAGATTGTTCTTCCCGTGCGCGCAAATAACAGCCGCATATAATCGTATATCTCCGTCATGCTGCCCACGGTGGAACGCGGCGTGCGGGTAATTACTTTTTGCTCTATGGCGATGGCGGGGCACAGGCCCTTGATATAATCCACATCGGGCTTCACCATTCGCGCCATGAACTGGCGCACGTAGGCGCTTAAGCTTTCTGCATACCGCCGCTGCCCTTCGGCAAACAGCGTGTCGATGGTCAGGGAAGATTTCCCGGAACCGGAAACGCCCGTGACCACTACCAGCTTGTTTCGTGGTATCGCGGCTGTTACATTCTTAAGATTGTGAACGCGTGCACCTTTTATAATGATGGAGTCCTTCACTTCCTGCGGTATCGTGGCTGCCGAGCGCCTCTTTTTCGTAGATATTGCCATAATTTGAGCGTACAAAATTATCGTCCCGGAGTGAATACTAAGTATAAATCTTTAGGAAACATCCCCAATAACTATAAAACAATTTCTAAAATTTGGAAATTTCATGAAAGTATCTATCTTTAGATGGTAATTTGTACTGCAAACGAGAAATAAACACACAGCCTATCGATTACACTCTTCTACTCAAGAAAAACCAATAAAACACTCTTAGAATCCATTTATATAATATCCTATCACCTTCAAAACTGTAGAAGTTTTATGAATTCCTCTTTACGTACGAAAACTGACCATGAGCTCATCCAGAATTTTCAGGATGGGGATTTAAACGCCCTGGAAACACTTGTGCTGAGGCATAAGGACAAGATGTATACATCTATCCTGTTCCTGGTGAAAGACAAGTACCTGGCAGAAGACATCTTTCAGGATGTGCTTATCAAGATCATCGACACCATTCGTGGTGGACGTTACACTGAGGAAGGCAAGTTCCTTCCCTGGGCCATGAGGATCGCTCACAATCTTTGTGTTGACCATTTCAGGAAAGTTAAGCGCACCCCCGCCATTAAAACCAGCGACGATCGCGACATCTTTGAAGTGATCAACTTCACTGAAGAAGGCGCCGACGAAAAAATGATGAAGCGGCAGAGCCATGAAAGGGTTCGCCAGATGCTTGAGTTGCTGCCTGAAGACCAGCGCGAGGTAATCATCCTCCGTCATTACGCGGATCTTTCTTTTAAGGAGATCGCATCGCTGACCAACTGCAGCATCAATACCGCTCTCGGTCGCATGCGCTACGGCCTCATCAACCTCAGGAAGATGATGGCGCAAAAGAAAATAGCGTTGTAAGTAACCTAAATATTTTTTTAGAAACCCTTTCCGTTTTGGAAGGGGTTTTTTGT
>CBIGXK010000206.1:0-6964 GCA_966193805.1 uncultured bacterium
CTCCAATCATCTTCTTTACCTGAAAGCCAGCTACAGCAAAATTCCCGCGTTCTACATGCGGAACATTCTTACGGGCAAAGAAAAAAAGATAAGCACCCGGTCGCTATCCAGCGATAGTTACTTTTCAAGTAACGGAAGGCTCATCGTGTACGCTGCCTATCGTCCCGACGCACGCTGGGGATGGAAGAATTACGAGGAGCTGGCAGTTGTGGACATCCAAACAGGAAAAGAAAGGAAGGTTACCAGGAACACCAAATACCAGTCGCCGGACATTTCGCCCGATGGCACCAAAATCGTTGCCGTTCACGCCGATCCGGCAGCAAAATATGCCTTGCACATTGTCAATGTAAGCAACGGCGATGTGATCGCTAAAGTGCCGAATACCCATCATTACGTTTATACCTACCCGAAATTTTATAATGACGATACAATCGTATCCGCTGTAAGAAATGAAGCCGGAGAAATGGCACTCGGAAAATTTTCCATTGCTACGGGCCGCGCCACGTGGCTCACCCGCTTCTGCAATCACGTTATCGCTTTCCCGCAGGTTCACCGAGACACGGTTTTTTTCAGCATGGCCGAAGGTGGCAGCGACAGGCTTTTCGCAGCATCGGGCGGCAGGCTGATGCGTTTTCATCCGGCCATCAAAAATCATTACACCGGCAATTACCAACTTACAGGAAAGGACGGCAAGTATGCGTGGACATCTTTCACCGCGGCAGGATTTCACTTGTTTCAGGCCGGAGGAAGTTTTGAAGAAATGGATCCGAAAAACTTATTGCCCGAGGATCCATTTCCCGCCATTCATGAATCTCCCGGAATAAATTTGGTTGCAGACAGTATCTCTTCATCAGCTAAAACAGAAAAATACAAAGCTGATTACAGGCTGCTGAATTTTCACAGCTGGCGCCCGTATTTCAGCGATCCCGAATACACTTATTCGGTGATCAGCGAAAATATTCTTAACACGTTGCGCTCGGAAGTATACTTTACTTACAACCGTAACGAAAAATTCAAAGAAACCGGCGCCTCCTTTTCTTATGGCGCCTGGTACCCTGTGATCAACGGCGGTGCGTCTTTTACTTTCGACAGGTCGTTCACGGATTCTGCAAAAACCACGAAATGGAACGAATTCAACGCGCGCGTGGGCGCGAGCCTGCCACTGACGTTTGTGCACAAAACCTTTACACAAAGCGTAACCATGGCGGCCACGCTCAATACGCAGCAGGTGTATTACAAAGGCGCATCAAAAGCGTTGTATGACAACAAGCAATTTTATTTTGGCGACTATACCTTTTCGTTCACCAACCAAAAGGCCAGGGCACGCCAACAGGTGTTTCCGAAAATTGCGCAAACTTTCTTCCTGCGATACCGTCGCATCGTCAATAAATATGACGCACATCAGTTGTTGGCCAGTGCAGGCGTTTACCTGCCCGGCTTTTTTCCCAATAACAGCATAATATTGCAGGGCTCGTATCAACACCGGGATACTTTGCAGCAATATAACTTCACGAACGCCTTTCCGTTTTCAAGAGGATATCCTGATATTAACTTCCCGCGAATGTGGAAGCTCGGTGGCGATTATCATTTTCCCCTGGCCTATCCGGAGTGGGGATTTGCCAACATCGTTTACCTGAGCAGGCTTCGGGCGGATCTTTTTTATGACTACAGCAGGGTGAGAAGCCTGCGTACAGGATCGCAATTTGGATTTAGCGCCGTAGGCGCGGAATTGCATTTTGACACCAGGTGGTGGAACCAGCAGCCCGTTAGCTTCGGGATTCGCTATAGCCGGCTCCTGGATGCGGGAACGTTGGGCATTTCGCCTAACCGATGGGAACTGATTCTGCCGGTAAATCTACTGGCGAGGTAACTTCAAGCGCTACGCTTACCCTAAGCGCCTTTAATCCGCGTACGCCCTGCAATTCTTCCAGCTCCACTTCTTCAAGATCATTAAGCAACGTGTTCTGCTCCTGTAAATACTGAATGTATTTAATGTATTCTTCGGCGTCTTTCGAATTGAAATAAATGATAGCGATCTTCCCCGTTTGCGTGAGCCGTTCGTTTGTTCCCTTCAGGCATACTTTATCAATTCTCTTCTTAATGATCTGGTACCTGATGTTGTAGGCTCCCTCCACGTCAAATCTTCTTTCGTCGTTCCTGAAACAGATATCGATTGTATGGGAATTGGAAAAGATCAGTTGGGTTGTTTCGAGTTGCTTGGGCAGCTGTGGTTTCAGCAGATGCGTAAGCTTTGCAATGGCCGCCATCGATGCTACCTGCCACAAACGCAGGTTTTTCAGGTACAACTGGTCGAAGGGTTTGTCGGGCGCAATGGACTGGCCGATGTAAATGTCATATTCTATGCCGTCGGTCCTGAATTTTTCAAAATAGAAAGGATAGGCCTGCTCCTGCTCGTTGATAAAGAGGTCGAGATAATTATTGATGGCGCCTGTGATCATGTCCATCGATTGCTCCAGTTGCCGCCGGTTTTGGCTCGCCATCCCGTTGGTTTCATTGACGGCTTCATAATACCTGTCGATTACCGAAACAGTAGCAGTGTTGGTGCGCCGGAAGTAATCGAGCACGGGATCCACTTCATTGCTCAGAAAATCATGTACGCTGATCTCCTCATTACCCGTATCCGCATCGAGGATCTGACCGAATTTTTTCTTGCACTTGTACAGCAGCTCTCCAATAATGGGAAGGTTTGTTTTGTCCCTTATGGTAGTGAGTGTTTTTTGCAAAATCTCAAAATGATTTCCCAGGTCCTTTCTCAGTGCAGTATTTCTTTCAATGGTAGAGTTCCTAATGTCGACGGCGCCATACAATGGATACACATCTCTGAAAAATATCGTTTCCATCTCCGGCACCTTTTTGTGCTGAAAGCTTTTTTTCAGATACAGCCACGCAGCCTCATTAAACTTCCACTGTACGGCAGGTTGCAGAGATGTGAACTTTTCTTTTACGATGTTGTTGATCTTGCCGTTGAAATCGTCGATGTGTCCCTGCAACACCTGTGCAACCAAAGGAATTGCCGGGTCCAGGAGGGAAATGATCCTTTCATTCAGTTCTCCTTCCTTCCTGCTGTACACTTCCAGCACGCCGGCGAGGTTGTTATTGTAGAAGATAGGCATCAATGCATAGGAACAAATGCCATCTTCACTGATCATTTTCAAAAAAATCTGTTTAGCCTTGTCTTCGGCGGTGATCGTTTTGTAAAAGAGCAGCCGCGGATTGCTGAAATAATTATCGGCAACCGACATGTACGCCGTTTCGGCTACGCCGTGACATTTTGCGGAGCAGATCAAAATGCTGTTCAGGCAGGTGGATTCGTTGAAAACCAGTTTATCGTTCACCTTCAGCAAAGGCAGCAACCCGAAATGTATCTCGCTGTTTCCCACCAGCGACCGCAACGATTCGACGATGCTCGTGTAAAACATGTCGCCGGAATACATCGACTTGTTGACAATGGTATTCTTTATACTTTCAGTAGTGAACTGGCTCGTTACATCGGTAAGTGTTACCACCGAAAACCCCTCAAAAATAAAATGATCGACCGGCAGTATCTGGTAAAGCGTTTCGAGCGGCTTAAGCTCGTGCAGGATCGCCTGTATCTTTTCGTGGCTCAGATCGGGCAGCGGCGCCTTGGCGATGACATTGAGAAATCGCCGGTCGAAATTGACCCGGTAATATTTCAGCAACCCTGTACGCTCATCGATCAGCTTCCTGATGAGATCCGTTTTGAAGGCATTTTCAAAATGATACAGCTTGCTTAAAATAAGTGTGTAAATAAGTTCCGGGCGCTTGTGCTTGACAATTTCCACCTGTGTTTCGAGCACCCCCTGTTTCAACTCTCCGGTTTCCTCGTCGAGCAAAATATTATAGAAGTCGTCGGTACCATAAAAGATCATTGGCATGATGGGCGCACAGAGCGACCAAAGCTGTCCCTCTTCGTCTTCCACCGACACCGACAACGTTGAGTAAACCAGATCGAGGAGGTGCCGGTGCTGCATTATTTTTTCAAGCGTCAGGTTCTCGAGCAGTTCGGGATGCTTGCGAAATTCATCGATGGCTGAACGCAGAAATGCCGACTTGATGGACTGCGTATCCTTCGAGCGTTCTTCAAGATATTCAAGGAAAGGGCGAATGGACAGCCGGCGGTCGATACCTTCCGACGTCATCGCCTTTTCGTTGCCTTTTAAAAGGTTAAGTAATTGTACTCTCATTCTTTTTCGTTAAAACCTGAATCCCAGCGTTACATAGGGATACCAGCCTTCCTTCGAATATCCTGCCACAACACTTAACACTGCCATCCTGGCTGGCGCAAAATACAACCCACCGCCAACGCCCTGGTGCCAGGTATCCGAACCGTCGTCATCAACCCACACCCTTCCCGCATCGTAAAAGGCCACCATACCAAACTCGCCGGGAATAATATATCCTGTAAAATTAGTGAGTCTTACCCTTGCTTCAAGATTATTGTACACCGAATGTTCACCGGCAAAACGATATTGCCGGAAACCCAGCAAATTGTCGTGCCCGCCAATAAACAACGATTGGTAGAATGCCGTTTTGCCCAGGCTGATGCCACCTCCCACCCTGTCGGCAAGAACCACATAACCTTTTTTATCGAGGGGCACGTACACTGAAAAATCGGCCTCCAACTGCGAAAATGATTTTGCATACGTGCTTAATCCGCCAAGTGCCCGCAACTGAACATTGGCATTGTACCCGTGTGACGGCAATACTTTATTGTTCTTCCTGTCTAAACCCAGAGACAGGATAATTCCCGCATGGGTTTTATTCCTGGTCAGCGATGAGCTGTCGTACGAAAAAACCCGGCCGCCATTTTCAAGAAATCTGCCGAGGTTATCCGCGCTGTCTAACGAATAGTGATGCAATGCCGGGCCCACTGAAAAGCTGAATCCCCTGTCGTTTCTCCATCTTAATCCGGCACTAAACTGGTAAAGGCTGTACCGCGACCTGTAATAGGAAATGCCGTTGCCTGTTTTATCGAATACAGTTTCATTGCCCGTTCCGAAAAAATTGTGCGTGTTTTGCGGCGCATAAATGTCAACATTCGCCACGAGGTCGGCAGCGCCAAAAACATGTATCCATTCAGAAGCGTAGTTAACCCGGTAGGCCGATGTTGCAAAGGAATGATACAGCAGCAACTGGTTGGTGCTGGAATAAGGCAGTTTTCTGAATCCCTGTTTGGTGTACTTAAACCCGAGGCCGAGAATAAAACCATCGTCCCTGTTGAAACCAACGCCCAGCAACGGCATGAACTTATTATACCTGTTCGTGGGTACATATGCCGTGTTCAGGCTGTCATCCGATAGGTGCAGTGCCAATTTACCGGCGGGATCGTAGTAGGTTCCGGTACTTGATTTGTTGTACACCTTCACTTTGCGGGGTGAATGGATCACATTGAATTTCTTGTTTCCTTCATCACCGATCACTCTTATCCTGATGCGCGAAGATTGGTTATCGATCAGCACGCTGTCATTTCCCATGCCGGTGTATAGCCTGATTTCTTTTGTGATCCTCGGATCGAATGCGGTGGAAAGCAATTCTTTATTATCGTTGTCCTTTGAAATTTTATGAACGTTCAACATCAGTGTTCCGTCACTGCTGTCTTTTATTGAAACAAACTCGTGTTTGTCGCTCAACTGCAAATCAGGAATTTTCCTGATAAACTGGTAATATTCACTCATGGCGGCGGGAATGTTATCGCGGCGCTGCTTCAATTGGTTGAACAATTTCTCATGACCATGGCGCCATGCGCTGGCGGGCAACTTGCGAATAGCTGCCCGAAGCACGGAGTCCGTTAACTGCAACACAAACTCATTGGTGATGCGCATCCACTCTCCGTACGGAATAAACATACCTGGCCTGGATTGCATAAATGCGCCTTCCTTCATGGAGTATTTTACGTGGTTGATCTTTTCATCGAAGCCCTGGAGGCTCGGAACGATCCATGGTTGACGGGCAAGGGATGGAAAAACGCCCTGGTTGAGGTAAAATGCCTGGTCGCGGTCGCGGGGTATGCCAATATAAAATTTCGTCTTTCCTTTTCTCGTGTCCACCCATCTCCATTGGTCGGGGTGCCGGTCCCAGTCGCTGATCAGCAGGTCGAGCAGCCGGGCGCGCAAAAACGCGGGGCCATCGATCTGATTGTCGTTGTCTTCATCGAGCTCACCCATCATTTTGAGCGTGTTATCCGATTCGCCCAGGGGTTCCCTTTCCTCCAACAAGCACACCCTTCCGGCAAATTTGCTGCTGTACTCACCCAACAACGTATCGTTAGGTTTCACCACGCCCACCACCGGCTGCGCCTGGGGCACATGCACCGCCCTGGCCAATTCGGCAACTACGAGGGAGGAGAAGGGGTGCTGGGCCGACATGGCATCGTCGAGCACATCTTTCGCAAAGGTTTGCCGCAATTCTGGCGGAAGCAGCACTGAGGGATCCTTTTCAATGTTTCGAAGCACCCATTCTGCTCCTGTTTTGTCAACCAGCCGCAGCGATACGGTTTGATGGCCGCCACCAAGTTTTTCGGGCGTTAAACCTCCCTGCACTTTCGCCAGGTCGATGACAGGCAAATAAGTGCTGTCGGCCCATTCGCGCCGGTAATTTTCGCCGAAAAAGAAGCGGTGAACCTTACCTGCCTTGTCATATTTGGGACGCAAACGAACCCAAACACTATCCTGCGCCGCGCAGTTAAGTGTTGTTAAGATTAACAGTGGAATGAGCCATGCCGACTTTTGCATTGAAATGTTCTTTAAGCAACCGGGGGACTGGTTTAAAAGCAGATTTTATAAGGCAGAACAACCCGGAAGCGAAATTACAGGAAAGGAAGGAATGGGCAATGGGAGGAACGGGGAGCGGGGAGTGGGTAGAGAAAATCTCCCTACTCCCTACTCCCTACTCCCTACTCCCTACTCCCTACTCCCTACTCCCT
>CBIGXK010000207.1:0-6961 GCA_966193805.1 uncultured bacterium
CGGAATATCAACGGGATTTTCAGCGTAGTTAAGCTTCTGCAATACAAGCGGAGCTTCGTTTTGAACATACGCCGTGGCGAAGAACCCTGTTAAGCTTAAAAAGAAGAATAAGAGAATTTTATTTTTGGCGATTAATTTTTTCATAACGAATGCAGCTGAAACGATGCACACTTTTATTTCTGCAAATGATTTTAACTACCGTTTCAAATACCATTTGGGATGTGCATCATTGTAAGCCTGCAAGGCAATCCAGTTAGCAGATGAAGTGGTAGCCCTGCTTACATTATCTAAATACGCTCCGTCAAATCCCATGTCTACGATCCTGTCGATAGAGGACCTGCCATCCGCAAATTGAGAGTTATTGTAGGTGGGGTTTTTATAAGGGCTTCCGCCTCTTACAATGATATCCCTCCACTCAGGATGCCACCAGAGCGGAGTGGATTCGTCAGCATATTGCCCCGAGTAAGCGGGCCATAATATCCAATTCGGTATGTCAGCATTGCGAAGTCTTTCGCGCGCAGGTATAAATTTGCCATCCTCAACAGCGCCCTGCAGGAAAGATCTTCTCTCTTCATCCACCATCACCGGATCAACAAACCACCGGTATAATTCTGCGGTGCCAATACTCAAATACGCAATAACCTGCCGCCTGCCGCCCCGCGGCTTCCATTTAAGCTGTTCAACTTCATCTTTAGTAAGCGCTCCGCCATTGAAGTGCGCATCAATATAAAAAGCATCCCATTCCGATGCGGCGAGTTCCCTGATATAAGCTTTCCTGCCTTCATCCTGCTTGTAGCCTTTCGCCACCCAAAAAAAATCCCATTCGGAACCATGATCTTTTATAGCCTGCGCAACCAACTCCGGCGTGCCGGCAGGTTTGAAACGCCCGCCTTTGAAAGGAACCAAATAACCGGCGGTCCTGGTGATATCGAGCCGGCGCGCAGGGTCAGCTTCCCAATCCGGCCAGTTTGAATATTTGCCTGTGCTGATCATATACAGATGGTTCTTCGCCTCCATCATACTATTGACATCGTTGGTATTTAAGGTGTGCGCCACTCCTGCAGGTATAGGATGATGAATGATGTTGTAACTATTCGAGGAAGGTGAATATATCGGCATGTACCCGGGATTGCCGATGCCTGGCGACTGGTACACTTCTGCACTTAACCGCGGGTGCCACATAATATTATTTTCCGCAGCAATTTTTTGGTTCCTGGCAACAATTTCTACCGTGCTGCCATTCGTGTTCGCCGTTCCCTTTATGCCAACCTTTGTCAGGTTTGCCAACCTGGTCACCGTAGTGGGACTAAAATTTTCAATCCCCCAACCATCGAGCAACTTAATAACATTCTGGTCATACGAATTGTCCGGATTTCCATTGATATGCGCAAACTCCAAAGTGTCTTGTGGAACCACCTGGAATTTCGGGTTGCGGCTCTTGGCTTTGATGGCCAACTCCATTATTAACGCCTGCATTTTACGGGCGCGGCCAACAGCGCTCACATCATCGGGATCACCATAATATTTTTCAACTATTTTACTGTTGGGCATCTTATCCCCGCCGATCCACGACACGAACGGCGAACTAGCGCCAATTCCTGCAGCGGCAAGCGCACCATTTTTTATGAATTCTTTTCTGTTCATAAAATCTTTTTAAACCGGTTCATCAAACCTTTAGTCACTCAACAGTAATGATTGCACCTCTCAAAAAAGCAGGCAGCTTAACAGTCAAATCTTTTTTATTCCATAGCCCTTTTAACTTCACGGGCTTCTCGCCGAAAGCGATAAAATTTACTGTGGCTCCGCTATTTGGCAGATTGTAAAACGTAACGCTAACGTCTTTTCTCGCTATCGGAACAGCATTCTCTTTGCTTTTCAATCCCGTGAAGTTGGCAACATACACGGTTGGCTTCCCGTTCACCGATGCTATCTGGCTCACACATCCTGCCCCACCCTTTATTTCCACCGAGGGTACATAATATTTATTCAACATCCTTTCCATCTCTTCATCGCTTTCGCTTTTCTTGTATAGCAGTTCCTTGTCGTTGTGCACCGCCTCATCATATTGCTCTTCCATGAATTTGTCAAACACCGAACCCGGATCCTCTGCTATATAAGTCGCGCTTTGCTGAAAACGCCGCACTAACAATCTTACCGGATTCTTCGCTGCTTCCTTCCGACTACCATCATATTCGCCGGTGTGCGCCGTAAACACGAGGTGCTTTTTACCTCCTTTCAGGATCCTTTCTATTTGCCGGAGTTCTTGTTTTCCCACACTTCTTACATCCGGAAACACCAACAACTTACTTTTAAATTTATCCAGCGTTCTCGGAGTCACGATTTCAAACTCGATGCCCTTCTGCATCAGCAGTTCCATCGTACCAAAATACGATCGCTGCCAACTATCCGAAAAATAGTCTCTTGTTTTCGGCGAAAAGTACACGCCCACAGGCGTCATAGGGTCCCGCTTACTATATATCTGCCGCTCATTGTCCTTTATCCATTGATAAACCTGCGTACGCGTGGCATAATCATTCGATCCGCTCATCACATGCCTGGCCGCATCCCATGCATTTGTTCCACTCATCACCTGGCTCACAAAAAGATTCTTCATGGCGTCAGAAGGATTTATCTTCTCTTCACCGTCCCAACTGTAACTCAGCATCCATGTCGGGTTCTCTTCTGCCATCGCCCTGAAGGTGTACATCGCTATCATGTATTGCATCCACCCCAACGGATTGCTTCGCGCACTGCTGCCTCCGCCTCCATCTGTATAATCCTTATCTCTCGGACTATACTCATGCGCAATCACATCGGCGATGTTATATAACGCGTAATTATCGGTTCCTATCCGTGCAATCGCTTCGCTTAGTCCCGGGTATATCTCCAATATTAATTTACACGCCGGATTCACCTTGTTTATATTTTCCTTTACTTCTGATATAAAATCCTCAATACTGCTTTTACGAAAGTTTACCCAGGCAACAAAATCCGGATCGCTCCAATCCCCCACCGTAACCTGCTTCAACGCATCAATGCCCGTCTCCCGCTTAAATGCGGCTACGGTGTATTGATCAAAGCTGGCCCAACTGTTCTCCCAACCATCAAAGTGGCACATCCAATAAGGAATGTCTATATAAATTCCATCTATACCCGTTGCCGCGATTTCGCGAATTCGCTGCATATAAATTTTTCTCCACTCCATTGCATATGGACTTATCCATGCGTCTTCATCTCCTTTCTTTATCCAAAAGGCATCTCCACCTCCGAAAATCGCCGGTTCTCCTTTACTATTCCGCTGAACCCAACCGGGATGGTCCTTAAAGAAAGTGTGACGGGCCGTGTCCGCATTACCTGTGATAATCTCCAACCCGGCTATATACACAAAAGCGTGGTTGTTGATGGCATGTGCACTATCGGCCATCGCCTTTATGGCCCTCAACTTTTCTGTGGGATCTAAAAAACTTTCATACCGGCCGGTAACGTCATTGTCCACTTCTATACCAAACAAATGCGTCGAAGTGGCATCTTTTATAGTAGCGGAAATATTATCCAGGTTCAGCCCGTGCCCGGCGGTGCGTACAAAGTGTGACCAATCCTGCGCGTTGGCGCAGTGCACACCAATAAAAGATAGAATGACAATAGTTATTCGCAGCGTATGGCGAACACTGCGCAACAGACGCCCGTTTTCCATAAAAAATAATTTGACGGCTTTATCAGTTAAGTTCGGCCCTGATGAATGCAGAAGACGCATCTCCGCCGGCAGGTATCGTTCCAGACGAACTATAGTCGAAGATCGCGAAGCTTATCGAATTGCTCACTCCACCTAATAAAGGTCGCGGAAACGAAAACTCTATCGCCTTATTTCCATTCGGCAAATCATCTACGTCCGAAAAAGTGGGACCGCCCTCATTACTTGTTTCATCATCCGAAGCATCATAGTAGAAAAAATTATCCCAGTCGTCATCTTCCGGCGCTCCCTCGTGCGAGCTAACTTCTGTATAAGTGCCCAAACCTTCTCCATAGAAAGTATATTCAGCTCCTGATCCCATAGGAAAGTCGCTCACCTGGAAACCGGTGGCTGCATCATCATCCGTGTTAAAGTATATCTGCGCTTCCGAAAACTCCATATCGGAGCTTCCTTCAACGTAGAAATTAATATTTCCGCCCGACTGAAAAACTTTTACACTTTTGAGGACAGCATCTGCATCATCATTAGTGTAGATAAAGTCTATATGGTCCCAGTCGGTAAAGTCTCCTTCTATTTTAATCTCAGGTCCTTTAATTGTCACCTTATCAGAAAATGTACTTGTCTGTCCGGCTTTAGTAGCCGTTAAAGTAACCTCGTATTCACCCGTTTCATCATAGATGTGAGAAGGCGATGCCAGGATAGAAGTTCCCCCGTCGCCGAAGTTCCACGAATATTCCGCGTAGGGTCCGGAGTAATTGGTGAAATCGGTGAAATTCGAAAAGTTTGTTGTGAAACCGCTAACAGTGAAGTTGAATAATGCCTTGAAAGGTGCATTATCCTCTTTTTTACTGCAACCGGCGCTTAAAAGCAAGGCTATTATAATAAACAGAGAAGGTTGAGGTTTCATATTAAAATAATTTTTGAATTCGCTTGAACATTAATTGTAACCGGGATTTTGAACAAATGCACCTTTCCCTTCAATAATATTATCCAATGAGAATGGAAATAAAATTTTAAAGTCCTGTATAAACTGGTCGCCTGCTATCAGCTTAACCCGTTCTGTAAGTTTGTTATACCTGATGAGGTCGGCCCTGTATTCACCGTTCTCACACCAAAATTCATGGCCTCTTTCCATCAATAGCATATCGATGAATTTGTCCAGCGTAGCATAATCACCAAGTGCCAGGTCGTCGAGGTTTGCCCGGTTCCGGATCTCGTTAACAAGATCCATCGCCTCCTGGTTAGGCGCCTGGTTTATGTTTGCAATGGCTTCAGCTTTTGACAGCAAAACGTCTGCATATCTGTACAGGATAATATCAACTTCTGAAAGTTCAGAGGTTCGGTCCCAGTCGCCATCCATTTTCAGTGGTCTCGGTCCGTAGTTTAAAAATGTGGAAGGATTTTGCCGGTTATAGTCAACGCCATCGCTGCCTGTGTATGCTGTTATTAAATTGGTCTTCCTTACATCGTTGGCCTCGAAACTATCGTAAAACCACCACGAGCTCTGAATAACGCCGTAACCCGGTTGAACAGGATAATTACCCGGCAGCGCCATCATTTGCCATTGATTTTCGCTTGTTGCGGCATAATCGCAGGGGATGGCCCAAATCACTTCGGGGCTATTCTGCGCGGCCCTTACTCCCCACATACCTACATAATCAGGATCTATCTGGTAGTGGTTCCAACTGATGATGGTGTCGCATTGCGCCAATACCTTATCCCATCTTTTTTCATGGAGGTACAAACGTATCAACAGCATCCTTGCCAACCCGGAGCTGAACCGGCCATATTCAGCATCCGCGGGAGAAGGCAGCCCCTGCGCCCCGGCCTGCAGGTCGGCTTCAATGAAATTGATCATTTCTTCATATCCCATCCTCGCAAGCGGTTGATCCTCCAGCGGATTTTCCAAAGCCTCTGGCGGAGCAACTACCAGCGGGCCGTATAAATCGAATAAATCGTAACAAAGCAGGCCGCGTGCAGTGTGCATTTCGGCCAAAGCTTTTTGTTTTTCTTCATCGGTTATCTCAATGGTAGTTTTCTCAAGCGTTGAAATATAGCTCGTCATGGTGCTGATCGAATTATGATAAAAATCATAAAAGAACGTCACCATTTCGGATTGAGGATTATAGTTCATGGACGTGATATTTCCATCATCGCCGCCTACTTCCCCGCGTAGCACGCCGGTCTGCAGTTCTTTTGTCATCATCAATCCCCTTTCAGAAGTGGTGTTGATGCCGTCCCACCACGCACCCCTTAATGGATAGTAACACGCATTCACCATCGCCTGAACGTCTTTAGCCGTCCTTGGAAATATATTAGGGTTGATAGCAGAAGTATCTACATATTTTAATTCTTTGCTGCAACCGGCAATAAAGAAAGAAAGTATAATGGCTGATACAATAATATTTTTCATTTGAATTTTTGTTTGATACTAAAAATCAAAGTTTAAACCCAGTGTGAATATTCTCATGTTGGGATATGCTGCGGCGTAAACATCCGTTTCAGGGTCCAGACCCTTGTAGGGCGTGATCAGGAAAACATTATGCGCCCCTGCCTGAATGCCTACCCTTGAAAAGATTCCATTGATCAAACGGTCCGGCAACCTGTATTCAAGGGATATATTTTGCATCCTGATGAACCAGGCTTTTTGAAGAAAGAAATCACCGTCGCCGTAGACGGATGATCCCTGGTAAGAACTTGGTTGTGTAGTGGAAGGATTGGTTGGCGTCCATCTGTCCAATACATTTACGAATCTGTTTTGTCCGCTGGCAAAAATACCCGATGCATCCAATCCATACCTCATGAAATTGGGATCTTGCATCACCCTGCCGAATACTCCGTTGAAGCTAAAATTCAGCGAGAAATTTTTATACTCAATAGAGTTGGTGAACCCGGCTGAGAAGCTGGGTGAGCGATCGCCAATTAATATGTAATCGGCATCATCTATTATTCCATCTGCACTGCCGGATAACACAAAACGACCGCGTTCATCCACAATAGGATCACCATTGTCGTCTCTGGAAAATCCATTGACGTCTTTGATGATAATCTGTCCAGGCAACAGATCAGGTTGCGCATCGGGAGCTTTCTGGCCCGCTTGCAGAATGCCCTCGGCCTGCCTGTAGAACATGGCATTTACCGGATCACGATCCTGCTCATATATGGCGGGCTTCCAATCGGGCGCCCTCTCATCCCACGTAGTTTTATACCGGGAAACGTTTAGCGTTGAGCGCCAACTGAAATCCTTCCTGCTCAAATTCAATGTAGAGA
>CBIGXK010000208.1:0-6921 GCA_966193805.1 uncultured bacterium
CCCCATTGCCCACTGCCCATTGCCCATTGCCCATTGCCCACTCCCCCTTATAACTCCCCCTTAACAAACCCTCCGCACGTTTTGCCGTCCAACAAATGAACAAACCTTACAACGATGAAACGTTTATACTTCCTGATCCCTGTTCTCATGATCATTTTCGCCTCTTGTTATAAAAGAGACTACTATCCCGACTACCACAACGACACCGACTGGATGCGCACGCACGACCATGGCGTGGTGGCCTACGTGGATTATCCCACCGGCAATTACATCGTCGACATGCACAACGGATTTGCGGTGGTTGAATATTACGGTGGCGCAACCGCCGAACGGTATGATGAAGTATATGCCTACTTCGACAACTTCGGACTGCAAACCGTTTTCAATTATTCAATAGGCCGCTACACACAGGCCAGGGTAGTGGATTCGTGGCTTACCTGGTCGGATGCCATGTACCTGCTCGACCAGTTAAGTTACGGGGGATATTGATTTTTGGCTATATTAGTGATAGCCTAACAAAAACAAATTCCCTTGCGACTATTACTACTATTTCTTGCAGCATTTTCCGGCCATTTAGCCATTGCACAGGATGTGAACCAAATTACCGTGAATGATTTTCAACCGGTATCCATTTACAAAACACCTCAAACCAAAATCACCAAAGCAAAATTTCCGGTGATAGACATGCATTCGCACAACTACGCAAAAACAGACGCGGAAGTGGACGAATGGGTGAAAATGATGGACCGGCTGGGCATCGCAAAAACGATGATCCTTTCGTACAGTACCGGCGCGGCGTTTGATTCGGTAATACAAAAGTATTCGCGCTATAAAGACAGGTTCGACGTGTGGTGCGGGTTCGATTACACCGGGTATGAAAAACCCGGATGGCAGGACCACGCTGTTGCCGAGTTGGAAAGATGCTACAAAAAAGGAGCGAAAGGCGTGGGCGAACTGGGCGATAAGGGCCTCGGAGAACTCTACTCGAAACCCACACGCGGATACGGGTTGCACATCGACGACCCGCGCATGAAGCCTTTGATAAAAAAATGCGGTGAGCTGAACATGCCCATCAATATTCACGTGTCAGAAGATGAATGGATGTACCTGCCGCCGGATTCAACTAACGATGGATTGATGAATGCCGCCAAATGGCACGTAGACATGACCGTGGAGGGAAAACTCGGCCACGACGAGCTGGTGAAAACACTCGAAAATGCTGTCAGGGATAATCCTGGCACCACTTTCATTGCGGCGCACCTCGCCAACAACTGCGCAAACCTCGAAATGCTGGGAACCCTGTTCGATAAATACAAAAACCTGTATGCGGATATCGCTGCGCGTTATGGAGAGCTTGCTCCTGTACCGCGCCATGTGAAAAAATTCATGGAAAAATACAGCGACAGGCTGCTCTACGGAACAGACATGGGCATTGATGAACATATGTACCGCACCACGTTCAGAATACTGGAGTCGGCCGACGAACATTTTTACGAGCTGGGGCTGTTTGATTACCGCTGGGCGCTGTATGGACTTGACTTAAGCGACGCAACACTGCGAAAGATATATTCGGCGAACGCGAAGAAGATTTTGTCGCGGTAACTGCTCCCTCCGGAGGCTGAAAAATCGAATCCCCGGTGGAAACCGGGGATTGTAAATGAGCTAAGCCCATTAAACCTTATCCTATGAAAGTCGGAAGGTAGAGAATAAATTTTCAACTCGCAAAATTTATCATCAAATTTTCAATGTGTTTTTCTTACACACTTAGCGTTTAATCGCGGTTGCCCATGAAAAGCGTTCTATTCCGAATGTTTTTTTGTTGATTTTGATTAAGCGAGAGCTTTCTTCTCTTTTTTCTTGAGCGGCACGTTTTCATCGAAGACCACCTTGTACGCGGTTTCTTTTTTGGCTTCGTACAGCACAAAAAAGCTTTGAACCGTTCCCACATTTGGAAGCTTCGCGATTTTGTTGATGATGAAGCTGTAGTATTCGTCCATGTCGCGCAGCGCCACTTTGAGCAGGTAATCAAACTGGCCCGTCATGTGGTAACATTCCATCACTTCCGGGATACGGATCACTTCTTTTTCAAAGGTTTTCATCATGTGGTCGGCGTGTTCCTTGAGCTGTACGTTCGTGTAGGCGGTAAGCGATTTGTCGATCTTTCGTTTGTCGAGCACGGCCACATACTGTTTGATGATGCCTGCATGTTCGAGCCGTCGTATTCGTTCGTACACGGGGCTCACTGATTTACCGATCTTGTCGGCGATTTCTTTGGTGGTTAAGCGGGCGTCATGCTGCAATAGCTGCAGGATGCGCAAATCGTGGTGGTCTAAAGAGGAAAGCATGAGGTAAATTTTTCTAAAAATAAAAGGAATTGATAAAAAAACAGTTGAAATCACTTTTCAGCCGTCTTTTTTCAGGTTTATTTACTGCGTTTTCAATTAAGTGCACAATATGTACTTCATAATGGCACCTTTACGCAGTGTTTGTTTTGTTACATACATGAACAAGAGGTCAGGAGCTTTTTGTTCAGGCATTATTTCATTTACCCCGCGAGGCCTGTTTCTACAGGCCTCTTTTATTTATTTGCCGGGTTAAAGCAGCCTCCCGGCCACTTCTTCCCAGTTATTCACTCTTTCATATCCGTCGAGCAGCATATTGTGAGGAGACGAATACAGCAGTGTTCTGCCCTTAAAATTAACGAAGTTCCTGGTGCGGTCGTCAATAATGAAATCGACATCCACGATCTTGTGGCCGCAGAAAACGATGTTCGTCCAGGGGATGAACGGAAAATGATCGGCGAGCCACTCGAACTTGTCGATCAGCGAATTCTTGAACTCCATTGCGGCAGACACGATATACACGTCGTATTTGCCGGTCAGTTGCCGCACCACTTCCTGGCTGCCGGGCATCACCCTGATGTCGCGAAAAAAACCGGGCGCATTGATGTACCCTGATAGCGTTGGCCTGAGTTCGGGTGGAAGCACTTCGCGCACTTCCATGCCGCTTTTCAGTCCGCTTTTCAGATCAAAACCGTGATTTTCTTTGTAAACAAGCGCGAATTTGTCGATCGTGTCAGCGATTACCTCATCCATGTCAATTGCCACTCGTAATCTTCTTTCCATCTTCATTTATAAGAATTAAAAAATGCGGAAATTACCAAATAATTGGATATTCAGAATTATGTTTACATCCCGATCCGCGCAGATATACTATTTTCCGATATGATTTCCAGAAAAGAGACCGTGATGACCCGGACCATTTGTGCCGCTGCTTTCGTTTTATTTATTGCAACTGCCTGTAACGAGCGGCACACGTCAATGATCCCTGAAGATTTTAAGAGGGTGGTGCTCGACACCAATCCTCCCGTTACCCCGCTGTCACCCGAAGAGAGCATGAAAAGAATTCAACTGCCGCCCGGGTTTCATGTGGAGCTGGTGGCCAGCGAACCCATGGTGCAGGAACCCGTGGCCATGGCATGGGACGGCAATGGAAGAATGTTTGTAGCCGAAATGAATACCTACATGAAAGACGCTGCCGCCACCGGCGAATTCGAGCCGCTCAGCAGGATCAAAATGCTCGAAGACACGAACCGCGACGGGCGCATGGACAGGTATTCCGTTTTCATCGACAGCCTCATCCTGCCGCGCGTTATCCTGCCGGTGGGCGATGAACTGATCGTTGGGGTGACCAACGAACGGCACTTGTGGAGCTATAAGGATACCGACGGCGACGGCAAAGCGGATGAAAAGAAAATGGTGTTCAGGAACGATGATCGCGACGTGAGAAACCTGGAACACCAGAACGGCGGATTGCTGTGGAACCTCGACAATTGGATATATCCCAGCCGCGACAACCTTCGTTACAAATACAAAGACGGCAAGCTGATTGCCGATACGCTCGTAGACAACATGATTGGCCAGTGGGGCATGACCACCGATAATTACGGCAGGCTGTTCTATTCCGAAGCGGGGCCCGGACTGCCGGCGGTACAGATACAGCAGAACCCGGCCTACGGCGCACTCAACTTCAACGACCAGTACACCGAAGATTTCACGAAACCATGGCCCATCATCGGCAACATCGATGCTCAGGGCGGCCGCGAGGCGCTGAGGCCCGAAGACAATACACTCGAAACATTCACATCGGGATGCGGACAGTCCATATTTCGGGGCGACAGGCTGCCGGAAGACATGATCGGCGACTACTTCATCCCCGAACCCGTTGCCAGGATCATCAAACGAGGAAAGGTCATCAACCGCAACGGGAAAATTTTTATTGAAGACGCGTACAAACAGCAGGACTGGCTCGCATCGGCAGATATGAACTTCAGGCCCATCAACACCTACACCGGTCCGGATGGCTGCTTTTACATAGTGGATATGTATCATGGGATTATCCAGGAAAGTGAATGGACAACACCTGATTCCTACCTCGGTAAGATCATTGCAGAAAAGGAACTTTACAAAAACAGGGGCATGGGCAGGATATACCGCGTGGTACACGACGACTTCAAACGCGATACAACGCAGCCGCGCCTGCTTTCGCAATTAACCGCCGACCTGCTCCAATACCTGCGGCATCCCAATGGGTGGTGGCGCGACATGGCGCAGCAACTGCTGATCGTGAGAAACGACCAGTCGGTAGTACCCACCATAAAAGCGATGGCGCTGAATAAGATTGGTCCCTACAACCCCATAGCCAGGATCCATTCCTTATGGACCCTCGAAGGCATGAATGCCATCGATACCGCCACATTGTATGAGGCCTTTACCGACACCGACCCGCAGGTAAGAAAAACGGCCATCTGGATAAGCGAGAAATTTATTCGCCGGAACGACAGGAAAATGATTGCCCGGCTCGGCGAAATGGTTAACGACACCAGCGCAGATGTGCGCATTCAATTGTCGCTGTCCTTACGCACCAATAAAATGCCGCAGGCCCAAAAGATAGTGAACGACCTGCTGGCCGCGAATCCCGACAATGAAATGATGCAGTATTCGTATGCAACATTCGTTGAAGCAGATAAACGGAGAGAAGAGGAAAGAAAAAGAACGCTCGAGCTGAGCCCCGAACACCGAAAACTGGTACGCGAGGGCCGCACCATTTACAACCAGCTTTGCGCCACCTGCCACGGGCCCAACGGAAAGGGAATTGCCATTGCAGGCAAAGATATGCCCGCGCCACCTCTGTCGGGATCACCGCGGGTGAAAGGAGATAAGATATTGCTCACGCAATTACTGCTCAACGGCCTGAAGGGGCCTGTCGACGGAAAAACCTACACCGACCTGATGCCCTCGATGTGGGCGCAGGATGACAAGTGGATCGCCTCCGCGCTGAGTTACATCCGCAACAGCAGCGACCTCGGCAATGCGTCATCGGTGGTAACACCCGAAGAGGTAAAAGAGGTGCGAGCGAACACGCCAAAAATTCCCGGGGGAATGACGATGCAGGACCTGGAAATTTTTAAGTTGGGAAGAGCCGAGCGCACCAACTGGGGTGGCAAGAAAGAAGAAGAAAAAAAAGCAGAAGGTAACAAAACGGGGAAGGAGCCAGAGAAAAAATGATGCGACCACTCAAATGGATATTGCTTCTTTTGCTGCCTTGTTCCAATTTGTTTTCGCAGCAAACGGTTGTTGGAGCAGCAGATATTGAATTCATACGCATGGAGCCGGGAACGTTTGTGTGCGGCAAATACGATCCGCCGTATCCCACGCCGTCTACATCGCCCGAAAATCACTACACGCCACAGCATTTTGCGCTCGCCAAAAAGATGGCGGAGCGGGATGCGCTGCCCGGCTTCACGGTGAAAATTGACAATCCCTTTTATATGGGAAAATTTGAAGTAACGGGTGCGCAGTGGAAGAGCGTGATGGGAGAGGATCCTTCTGTTTTTAAGGGAGACAGTTTACCTGTTGAGAACATCACCTGGGAAGATGCACAACGGTTCGTTGAAAAGCTCAATCAAACCGATTCAACGAAATATTACCGGCTGCCCACAGCGTTTGAGTGGGAGTATGCAGCAAGGGCCGGTGCAACCGACGACATCTCGTGGGACGAGATCCGGCTGCAGGCGCAAATGGGATTGACATCGCCCGCCGCTGTGGGCGGCAAAAAGCCAAACGCCTGGGGCCTGTACGATATGTTGGGAAACGTGTGGGAGTGGGCGAGCGATTTTTACAATGAGAAGATGTTTGCGGACCCGGTACCGCCATCGCACGGAACGCAACACGTGTTGAAAGGCGCATCGTTTGTGGGCGACGTGAAAAACGCCACCTACATGACACACGCCGCCGGACCCGGCAACGGTTGGGATATTGGATTGAGGGTGGTGATGGAGGTCCACCCCCGGTTCCCGCTTCAGAGGGAGGCAGCACCGTCTCCCCCGCTTCAGAGCGCGGCAGCACCGTATCCCCCGCTCCAGAGGGCGGCAGCACCGTATCCCCCGCTGGCGGGGGTGGCGCGAAGCGCCGGGGGTGGACCCCCTCCCGGCTGGCACATCAGCCGCACCAGCCACCAGGGCACCACGCCTTTTGTAAACTATAAAAAAGGAATCATCACCATTGGCCAGCATCCCTACGGCCAGGGCGGCGTGATATTAACCGATAAAAAATTCAGGGATTTTGAATTGACGGTTGAAGTGAAGATCGATTCTTTTTGCAACGGCGGCATATTTCTGCGGTCAACCGAGAGTGGCCAGGCTTACCAGGTAGAACTGGCCGAGCCGGGCGGCACGGGGAGTCTTTTTGGGGAGATGATGAAGATCAGTAAAGTGGGAGAGGCAAAAGATAAAGCGAAGGTGTGGAAGCCAAACGACTGGAACAAATTCAGGATACGGATGACCGGCGAGGTGCCGCGAATCATACTGTGGATAAACGACGTGATGATGTATGACGTGACGCAACCGGAAAATGATTTTGT
>CBIGXK010000209.1:0-6895 GCA_966193805.1 uncultured bacterium
GCCAATGATTTTCTTACGGCATCCGGAAAAAAGCCCATATTCGAGGTGGAATACGTTGGCCTTACCGAATTTGTGTCCGCTAACGATGGCGAATACACGATAAAGACCGACCGCCTGCTTCAGGATGTGGATGAAACTGATTTATTAATTATTCCTCCTGTGTATGGCGATATTGTTGACGGAATAAAAATAAATGCCGGCGCCATTCCCTGCATTCAAAAACTGTACAAAAAAGGCTGCAGCGTTGCGAGTTTGTGTTTGGGTGCTTTTTTGCTCGCAGAAACGAAATTGCTGAACGGTAAAAAGTGTTCCACACATTGGGCCTATCTCGACGAGTTTAAAGCGCGCTACCCCGAAATAGAGGTAGTGGACGGCGCCATTATTACTGAAGTTGGAAATATATACAGCAGTGGCGGCGCCAGCAGCCTTTGGAATTTGATCTTATACCTGGTTGAAAAGTTTTCCGACAGGGAAACGGCTGTATTGATTTCGAAAAACTTCGCATTAGATATTGACCGCAGCAGCCAGGCGGTGTTTGCCATGTTTAAGGGACAAAAAAAACATGCAGATGAAGAAGTGATAAAAGTTCAGGACTACATAGAGAAGAACTATAATGAAAAAATGACGATAGATGAGTTGGCGTCCATCGTTAATTCCGGACGTAGAACCTTCGAACGAAGGTTCAGGCACGCAACAAACAACACTCCTTTAGAGTACATACAAAGAGTGCGCATAGAAGCCGCCAAGCGTTTTTTTGAAGCTTCGCGAAAAAATGTAAGTGAGGTGATGTTTGATGTGGGATATACTGATACCAGGGCTTTTCGGGATACCTTTAAAAAAGTGACCGGGCTAACGCCTATAGAATACAGGAACAAATATGCTAAAGTTGCTGCAGAGGTATAGGTGGGGACTTATCGCTCGCGTCGCGGACGGAAATAAAAAATGCCCCTCTCGGAGCATTGCTGAATGATTCTTGCGGAGAGGGAGGGATTCGAACCCTCGGTACAGGTTTAAGCCCGTACAACGGTTTAGCAAACCGGCCCTTTCGGCCACTCAGGCACCTCTCCAAAACCCCTTTTCCCAGGGGACGGCAAAAATAAGCGATATATGCTAAACTTAAAACTTAAAAGTTGGGTCCACCCCCGCCAGCGGGGGATACGCTTTGCGATTTCTTTCCACCTTTGCGTGAATCCGCCAGCGGGGGAAACCGTCGCGGGCAAAACTTAAAACTGAAAATCCTCTCCCTTCTCCCCACTCCCCACTTCCCGTCTCACTCCCCCTCTCCCAAAACAAAAAATCCTCCACATGGAGGATCAAAATTTTTCTTCGGGGAAAAGACCTTCACATGGCCGCGAGCTGCACCTTCTGCTGCAACTCCACCACACTCTCTCTAAACGTACTATCCGTATCCATCAGGTCCTTCACCGTTTGGCAGGAATGGATAACCGTGGTGTGATCGCGGCCGCCGAAATGCTCCCCGATCGTTTTCAATGAATTCTTCGTGAATGCCTTCGCCAGGTACATCGTGATCTGCCGCGCCTGAACGATCTCACGCTTCCTCGTCTTCTGCAATAACTTATCATAAGGAACATCAAAGAACTCGCACACCATCTTCTGAATCGTATCAATGGTGATCTCCTTACTGCTCGTCTTAACAAAATTTCTAAGTACTCTTTTCGCCAAATCCAGATCAATTTCCCGCTTGTTCAGCGAAGACTGTGCCAGCAGCGAAATCAATGCTCCTTCGAGTTCCCTCACATTGCTGCTGATATTGTAGGCCAGGTACTTCACCACTTCTTTCGGCATCTCCAATCCGTCGTTCTTCATCTTCCTCTCCAATATATCTATCCTCGTCTCATAATCGGGGATCTGCAAATCGGCACTCAACCCCCAGCGGAACCTGCTCAGCAATCGCTCCTGCATGCCTTCGAGGTCCTTGGGACTTTTATCGGAGGTCATGATAAGCTGCTTGCCACTTTGATGCAGGTGGTTGAAGATGGCAAAGAACGCATCCTGCGATTTCTCCGCCCTGTTGAAGAACTGCACATCGTCGATGATCAGCACATCCACCATCTGGTAGAAGTGTATGAAATCATTGATGGCATTGTTGCGGCTGTGATCCTGGAACTGGTTGATAAACTTTTCGGAGCTTACGTACAGCACCACCTTGTTGGGATGCATGCGCTTCGTTTCGTTGCCAATGGCCTGCCCGAGGTGAGTCTTCCCCAAACCAACGCCACCATAAAGCACCAGGGGATTGAAGGAACTCGAACCCGGCTTCTCCGCCACCGTCTTGCCGGCACGGCGGGCCACCCTGTTGCAATCGCCCTCTATAAAGTTGTCGAACGTATATATATGATTAAGCTGCGGGTCTATCTGCATCTTCTTCAGACCCGGAATGACAAATGGATTCTTAACTGGATTGTGAATGATCAAAGGAAAATCCATTTCATTATTAGAAAATGTTTTGTATCCATGAGTGGGTACATCCATGGTTAGCGGCTTGCTCTGATGATTGCCACTGTCTACCATGATCCTGTATTCCAGCCTGGCATCCTTTCCCAGTATCCTTCTGAGTGTCTTCGCTAGTAAATTTACATAATGTTCTTCGAGGTATTCGAAAAAAAACTGGCTCGGAACCTGTATCACCAAAACATTGTCTTTCAACTCCACGGGCCTTATCGGTTCGAACCATGTCGTAAAATGCTGCCACTCAACTATGTCTTTAATTATGTCTAAGCAATTGCTCCATACTTTATCAAAAGACTTGGCCATTTTAATCGTAAGCAATTTATGTTGAGTTAAGATTTTTTAGTCCACAAACGCTGGTCCTCAGGGCGATTATTTTTTGATAACAAAAAAGTAACGCAGGGCAACGAATATCAAAACTTTTCCTTGAATAAAAAATTTTTTATTCCCTCTTTGTGAGAAAAAAAATCGCAGATTTATTTTTTAAAATTTTGTGAGATGAAGTAAATATTTTATGCCGAAATATTGTCTCAACTTTGATGACGTTACGGCGATCATCGATGAATAAATTTAGACTTTGCAGCAACAACTAACAATCAAACTTTTACCTTCCGAGGCAGATTCAGAAAGCGCCATCAAACATCACGTGAGCCAGTCGCTCTCCATTCAACCATCGTCGCTGTCGGGCTTGGCTTTCGTCAAGAGGTCAATAGATGCCCGGGGCAAACAACCGTACGTTATCGTTACAGTCAACGCTTTCATCAATGAGCCCTTTCATCCTTCAATCCCCGGAAAGCTGCGCCTGCACAACGTTTCAGCGAATTCAAAAAAGGTTCTCATTGCGGGAGCGGGTCCGGCCGGACTCTTCGCCGCATTAAAATTTTTGGAAGTGGGGATAAAGCCCGTTATCATTGAAAGAGGAAAAGATGTACGCGCGCGAAGAAGGGACCTCGCCATTCTCAACAAAGAGGGCATACTCAATCCTGAAAGCAACTACTGCTTCGGTGAAGGCGGCGCAGGCACCTACAGCGATGGTAAACTATACACGCGCAGTAAGAAGAGAGGCAACATCAATCGCATACTCAACATACTCGTTGAGTTCGGTGCCGACGACAACATTTTATACGATGCGCATCCGCACATCGGCACTAATAAACTACCTTCCATCATCACCTCTATACGACAGCGGATCATTGACTGTGGAGGAGAAATTATTTTTGAAAAGAAGATCACCGATCTCATCATTAAGAATGACCGGCTCACAGGCATTGCAACAGCAGATAAAAATGTTTTTGAGGGAGAGGCCCTCGTACTGGCAACGGGTCATTCCGCGCGCGACATCTTTCACCTGCTGCACAAAAAAAATATTCTTATCGAAGCCAAACCCTTTGCTTTGGGCGTAAGGGTCGAACATCCGCAACGGCTCATCGACACAATACAATATCATTGCCCCGCACGCGGGGAATTTTTACCTCCTGCCGCATACAGTGTGGTGCAACAGGTAAACGGCCGCGGCGTATTTTCGTTTTGCATGTGCCCCGGCGGGATCATCGCGCCGGCTTCGACCGGCCCGGGAGAACTTGTGGTGAATGGCTGGTCGCCGTCGAAAAGAAACAACCCCTATGCGAATTCAGGTATAGTGGTGGCCGTGGAAGAGAGCGACTTTCATCATCATCATGATCATGGGCCCCTGGCTGCACTGGCGTTCCAGCAGGCCGTCGAGCAAAAGGCCTTTGAAGCCGGAGGTGGCCATTTTGTAGCGCCTGCCCAAAGGCTCGCCGACTTTACCGACAATAAACTCTCTGCTACTCTTCCTTCGTGTTCGTACCTGCCCGGTATACGATCGGCGCCGCTTAGCGAAGTGCTTCCTGCTTTTATCTATGACAGCCTGGCAAAGGCTTTTGTAGATTTCGGCAAGAAAATGCGTGGTTACTTTACCAATGATGCAGTAGTGGTGGCGACAGAGTCGCGGACCTCTTCGCCGGTCCGGATTCCCAGGAATGGGGACACGCTTGAACATCCCCAGATTAAAGGGTTGTACCCCTGCGGGGAAGGTGCCGGGTATGCGGGTGGGATTGTTAGTGCGGCGATGGATGGGGAGAGAGTGGCGGAATGTGTTTCTTTGAAGATAGGGACTGCTTAGGCGCCACTCGCATGAAAGAATTTTTTTTAGAACCAAGAAAAGGCGTTTTTTCTTCAATAGACCTTTAGACACCCGGGTCGAAAAAAATAACACTCCTTCCCCATCCAAAAGAAAACCAAACCTTTTAACTTTTAACTTACTTTGACCACATGAACGTCCTGGAAGTCGAAAAAGTGAAAAAGTACTATGCCACGCAAAGAGCCGTGGACGACCTGAGCTTCACCATCACGAAAGGAAGCATCTTCGGACTGCTCGGCCCTAACGGAGCCGGTAAAACGACACTCATCCGGATGATCACCGGCATCTTCTATCCGGACGATGGCACCATCACCCTGCACGGAAAAAAATTCAACCCCTCAACCGACATGCTCAAAATCGGCTACATGCCCGAGGAGCGCGGATTGTATAAGAAAATGCGTATCGGCGAACAGGCCGTGTACCTGGCGCGCCTGAAGGGACTCAGCCGCAGCGACGCCATTCACAAAGTGAAAGAATGGTTCATAAAACTCGAGATGGAAAGCTGGTGGAACAAGAAAGTCGAAGACCTGAGCAAGGGCATGGGACAAAAACTTCAATTCGTCATCACCGTGCTGCACGAGCCCTCACTCATCATACTCGACGAGCCCTTCAGCGGCCTCGACCCGGTCAACACGAACCTTATCAAAGAAGAGATCTACCAACTGGCACAAAAAGGCTGCAGCATCATCTTCAGCACTCACCGTATGGAACAGGTGGAAGAGATCTGCGATCACATCATCCTCATGAACCAGGGAAAAAAGATCCTCGACGGGTCAGTGAGAGATGTCAAACAACAGTTCAAGGAAAACCTTTTCGCTATACACCTGGATCATTTCCCGGAAAATGACCAATCGCCCGCATTTGAACTGATCAATCACGCCGGCATTAACACATCTTTTTCAGCCAACGGCGCCGATCAGCGCATGATCGTCAGGATCAACGAGGGCTTTACGCCAAACGATGTGCTGCGCCATTACCTTCAGCAGAACGTGATGATCACCGGCTTCTATGAACTGCTTCCGTCACTGAGCGACATATTCATCAGGCTTGTTGAAGGAACACCCTTCAGCAGACAATTTCAAAAATCAAGCACATGAACAAGATCTGGCTCGTGATAAAAAGAGAATACCTCACAAGGGTGAGGAGCAGAACGTTCATCATTTCGACGTTCGTGACGCCGCTGTTTTTTGTGGGGCTGATCGTAGCCATCGCCTACTTCTCCAAACAAAACCCCGACAATGGACCCAATGTCGTTGCCGACTCGATGGCCAGAAACGAAGCGGCCGCGCAAAACGAACATTCAGGCATGGCTTACATCGTCGGCTATGTTTCTGCGTTTGCCATCTACATCACCATCCTCATTTACGGCACGATGGTGATGAGAGGTGTCGCCGAAGAAAAAATGAACCGCATCGCGGAAATCATCATCTCTTCCGTCAGGCCTTTTCAATTGATGACGGGAAAGATCATTGGCATCGGTGCGGTGGGCCTCACGCAATTTATTCTCTGGATACTCCTGATTACAGCGTTTTCGTTAGTAGCCATCCTTTTCATACCCACGGGAGCGATGCAGGGCGCAGGCAACGCCGAGTCGCAGGCACAGGCCGCATCCTTTCTCTCCAGCCTCGGCACGGTGAACTTTCCACTCATCATCTTTTGTTTCATCTTCTATTTCATTTTCGGTTATCTCTTTTACGCTTCCCTCTTTGCGGCGGTGGGCAGCGCGGTGAATGAAGATGCGCAGGACACGCAGAGCCTGCTGTTGCCGGTAACCATGCCCATCATTCTGGCAATCATTATTATGATGCAGGCAATTAACCATCCCACCGGCTCGCTGGCAACCTGGAGCAGTATGATACCATTTTTTTCGCCGATGGTCATGATGGCCCGCCTGCCATTTGGCGTGCCGTCGACCGTGCCCGTATGGCAATTGGCCCTGAGCATGCTGCTGTTACTCGGTGGATTTTTATTCACTACATGGGTAAGCGCAAAAATTTACCGCACGGGAATATTGCTGTATGGGAAAAAGATAACGTGGAAAGAAATGTGGAAATGGACGCTGCGATCCTGATCTTCAGCTCTCCATCATACGCAGCAGGGGATGAAAGAGATTACTGTCTTCCTCAGTGGGCTTTTCGTTGCTGATGTCGAAATTCAGCTTCACCTGCATGCCTTCTTTTACAACAACTTTCTCACGCCTGTAGGTTTTATAGCCTTTCTTTTCAAGAACGATCGTAACCTCACCGGCAGGTAATTTGGGGATGA
>CBIGXK010000210.1:0-6888 GCA_966193805.1 uncultured bacterium
CTGCCATGCCGGCGTAATTCCCGACCCGGAATTCGGCAAGGGAAAAAACTGCGGCGATTACAAGGCCCCCGCTTCAACGCTTACACCGCACGGCGCGGCGCTCGGAATGAAATTCAATACAGGCAGCATGTTTCCCGAACAATACAAAAACCAGATTTTTATCGCGGAGCATGGGTCCTGGAACCGCTCGAAACCCATCGGCTACCGGATAATGGTGGCGACAATTGACGGAAACGCAGTCACAGGATATAAGCCGTTTATCGAAGGTTGGCTCACCAATGGTGAAGCCTGGGGCCGGCCGGTTGATGTTCTTTTTCTAAAAGACGGGTCTATGCTCATTTCCGACGACCATGCCAACGCCGTTTACCGCGTTACTTACCAGGCAAAATGATGGTCTGCCGTTTGGCGAGGCATGTTATCTTTGCGCCATGCTAAAAGAAACATTGATCAACGCCACGGAGGCGGGGGCAGAGATACTGAAATACTACTTCAACAGCAAAACACTCAAGATAAGCAATAAGGAAGGCATCAATAACCTCGTTACAGAAGCCGACCATGCCGCCGACAAAGCGATAATGGACACCATCCGCGAGGCGTTTCCCGATCACTTCATACTGAGCGAAGAATCGGGAGAGCTTAGCATGGCATCTGAATACAAATGGATCATCGACCCGATAGACGGCACGGTAAACTATGCTCATGGCATTCCGCTGTGCTGCGTTTCCATCGGCCTGGAAAAGGCCGGCCACATGATCATGGGAGCGGTGTATAATCCACTGCTCGATGAATTTTTTCTCGCCGAAAAAGGGAAAGGCGCCACGCTGAACGGAGAAAAGATCTCGGTAAGCGAAAAGAAAGAAGTGATAGCGTCGTGCATTGTAACAGGTTTCCCTTACACCTATCTCGACATGCCCAATGGTCCGCTTGACGTTTTTAACCGGCTCATTCGCAAAGGCGTGCCCGTGCGGCGCCTCGGTTCGGCGGCTATCGATCTCTGCTGGGTAGCATCGGGAAGGTTCGATGGTTTCTATGAACACAAGCTGAACGCGTGGGACAGCTCCGCGGGCTTTTTGATGGTAGAAGAGGCCGGCGGTAAAGTGACGGACTTCGAAGGAAAGGATTATTCGCCCTACCAGCCGCGCATTATTGCCACGAACGGCCACATACACAACGAACTGCTGGATTGGGTGAACGACAGGGTGTAAAAGAACTTAAACATAAGCATCATCATGCGCACAGAAATATCATCGTTGGGAGAATTCGGGCTGATCGACCACCTCACAAAGAATATTGAGCTGCAGAATGCTTCTTCGGTGCTTGGCGTAGGAGATGATGCCGCCATTATTGATCATTTTGGCAGGCAAACCGTCATCACCACCGATCTTTTGATAGAAGGCGTTCATTTCGATCTCGTTTATACTCCCCTAAAACATCTCGGTTACAAATCCGTTATTGTAAACCTGAGCGACGTGTACGCTATGAACGCCACGCCTACCCAAATTACATTGAGCGTGGGGTTCAGCAACCGGTTCAGCATCGAGGCACTCAACGAATTTTATGACGGTGTGTATGCGGCCTGCGATGCCTATGGTGTGGACCTGGTGGGAGGGGATACCAGCTCGTCTCAGAAAGGGTTTATCATTTCGGTGACAGCCATCGGTGAGGTGCTACCCGAAAAGGTGGTGAAAAGAAGCACCGCTAAACCCGGGGACCTTATCTGCTGTTCCGGCGATCTGGGCGCAGCGTACGTGGGACTTCTTTTCCTGGAAAGAGAAAAAAAGATCTTCATGGAAAGCCCCGAAGTGCAGCCCGACCTGGAAGGAGAAAAATACGTGATCAGTAAACTGCTAAAACCAGAGGCAAGAAAAGATATTATCGAATTTTTTGAAGAACAGAACATCCTTCCCACTTCCATGATGGACGTCAGCGATGGCCTCAGCTCCGAGATGCTGCACATCTGCAGGCAAAGTGGGGTGGGATGCCGTCTTTACGAAGAAAAAATTCCTATTGCCGAAGAAATGAGAAGCGCTGCCTTCAAGTTCGAAATCGATCCCACTGCATGCGCACTCAGCGGAGGCGAGGATTACGAATTGTTGTTCACGATACCGCAGGCCGAACACGACAAGCTGGTATTGAATGAACAGATCAGCGTGATAGGATATGTTACAGATATTGCTGAAGGCAGCAAGATCATTACAAAAGGTGGTAATCTGCACGATATCACAGCACAGGGATGGAATGCATTTAAATGATTAATCCGTACACCAATAAAAAATTGCCTTATCATTCTTTTATGCGCCTGGCTTCATGCGGATGGGTGATCGTTATCTGCACCTTGCTTTTCTCGTGCTCCGTCAGCAGGGTTTCCATCGTCAATAAAAAATACCCGGTTTCAGCATTAAAAGAAGACTATAATATTTTTCGCGGATCGTTGGAAGAAATGCATCCCAGCCTTTACTGGTTCACACCAAAATCAACAATGGATGAACAATTCACAGAAGGGCTCGAAAGCATCACCGATTCCCTGACCGAGCGGCAGTTCCGCACACTGCTCACAAAAGTGATCAGCAGCATACGATGCGGCCACACGTACGTTAACTATTCAGCCAGGTATTCTAAATACCTCGACACTGCCGACATTAAACTCTTTCCACTGGCATTCAAGGTGTGGGATGATACATTGGCGGTAACCGCCAACCTCAACAAAAAAGATTCGTTACTGAAGCGCGGAACCGTTGTTACCGCAATAAACGGCAAACCCGCAAAAAAGCTGATCGACACGTTTTTCAACTACATCACCGGCGACGGGTTTTCGGAAGTAGGCCGGTACCAGGCCATGAGCTCTTATGGATCATTCGGTGTGCTGTATAAAAACGTGTTTGGCCTCACCGACTCGTTCAACATACAATATGTAGATGCCGGTGGCTTTGAAAAGGAAACCGTCGTTCCCATATTCGTGCCGGTGAAAGATTCGGCTGACAAGTCGGAATTCAAACCTGAAAAATATACGCCCAAAGAAAGACGCACACTGCGCTCATTTGCCACGCGGCACGTGCAGGTGGACACGACCCTGAAATCTGCCTATATGATGCTCAACAGCTTTTCGAGAGGCAACAAGCTGCGGAAGTTTTTCAAAAGCTCGTTTAAAAAAATTAAAGCGCTCGGCATCCAACACCTGGTAATAGATGTGCGGTCAAATGGCGGTGGCGATGCGGTGAACTCAACATTGCTTACCCAGTACCTGTCTGATCATCCCTTCACGATAGCCGACTCGTTGTACACCATAAAGCGGTCCAGCAAATACCGCGATTACATTCGCCTGCAGCCTGTCTACTGGCTGATCACCACCATCATCACCAAAAAGCACAGCGACGGCAACTTCCATTTCGGATATTTTGAACGGCATACTTTCAAGCCTTTCAAAAAATATCACTTCGATAAAAATATTTACATCCTCACAGGAGGCAATTCATTTTCTGCCACAACATTATTTGCCGAAGAATTGAAAGGGCAGAAAAATGTAACGATAGTAGGAGAGGAGACGGGTGGGGGAGCGTATGGAAATACCGCGTGGATCATTCCTGAAGTAACGCTTCCCAACACGAAACTGCGGTTGGGAATACCGAAATTCCGGTTCGTTATGCGCAGAAACCTTGTAAGAGAAGGCAGGGGAGTGATGCCGGATGTTTATGTGTCGCCAACGGCCGAAGACATAAAGCGGGGCATTGATGTAAAGATAGAGGCGGTCAGGAAGATGATTATTGACGCTAACTCCCGATAATAAAAGGATCCGCATCTTTTAGAAACGGCAGCTTGCTGCGCACATTCGTCAATTTTTGGAGTGTTAACGTGTAGGTGAGAAGTTTTTCTTCGTGCGCCTCCGTTTCTACAATTTCACCCATGGGATCAACAACCATCGAATCGCCCGAATAGAGAATGCCGTTGCCATCTGTCCCGACCCTGTTCACACCCACTGCATAACACTGGTTCTCGATCGCCCTCGCCTGCAATAACGTTATCCAGGCATGCTTTCTTTTTTCCGGCCAGTTGGCAACGTAGATCAAAGCGTCGTACTCCGGCTGCGCATTATCATCATTCGTTTCTCTCTCAAATCCGCCATCGGGCAGGGGATGCAATGGCACAGACTGGCGGGCCCATACCGGGAACCGTAAATCATAACAAACCTGCAGGTTGAGCTTCCATCCTTTCACTGACGCGATTAGCCGTTTGTTGCCGCGGCTGAATTGATCGTCTTCGCCACCGTACGCAAACAGATGCCTTTTATCGTAGTAACCCGTTTCTCCTGTAGGCAGCATCCAAACGAGCCGGTTGTAATACTTGCGGTCTTCTTCAATGATGACGCTGCCAACGAGTATTATTTTTAAATCGGCAGCAATTTTTTTCATCCATGCCACCGATGGCCCGTCCATTCTTTCGGCCAGCTTTTTGGGTTCCATGCTGAAGCCGGTGTTAAACATTTCCGGCAGCACCACCACCTCCATTTTGCTTTCTGCCGAGCGGATCATTTTGTCGAACATGCTAAGGTTTGCATCCTTATCTTCCCAATGCAGGTTGGCCTGCACCAATGTAACGAGCAAAGTTTCCGAAGGTTGTTTCATGTTATGCAGGTTCATTGATCATACTGATGATAATGTCGCGCTCAAAACCCTTCTGCAACAGGTAATCCGTGAGCTTTCTTTTTTTCACAAAAATGTTCTTCTCGCTTTTCAGCGATGCGGCCTTTTGTTCAAGCAGATGCCGCAAAGTTTTTTCGTATTCCACCTCATCAATTTCAGTGAATGCCTTCCTGATGCAGTATTCGCTTACCTGCCGGTGTTTCAGCTCATATTTGATCTTCACTTTTCCCCATTTCTTCATCCGGAACTTCCCGCGGGCGAACGCTCTTGCAAATCTTTCTTCGTTCAGATAATCTTCCTGGATGAGTTCTGAAACAATGTTTTCCACTTCTGTGGTATTTAGTCCGAAGGAATACAATCTCTCCTTTGCCTCCGAATGACTCCTGTCCTGGTACGCACAAAATTGTTTTATGTTCTGCAACGCCTGGCCCGGCGTTAATCTTTTTCGTTGCTGCATTGTTAAGGTTCTTCCAGTCTGGGCACACAGCCAAATTGTTCTATCAGTATCTTGTCGTACTCATCGGCTTTTTTAAACAGGTTTTCAAACATTTTCAAGCCACTTTCCTTCGTCATATCCATATCGTACAAAACAGCCGAGAGCACGATGTTCTGACTAACGCAACTTAAAACTAATCCATCAATCTTGTTATAGTTTTCCCTCAGCAGAAACTGGTACAACGTTTTAATTTGATGCGCATCTTCCGGAAGCTGGCACAAATACGCGTCGCCGCTGATAAAAAATGTTTCCGTGTTATAGGTAATCTTGATTTTAGCACTTCCTTCTTTCACTTCCCACTTGTTGGTTCCGTCGCGCGCCAGCTTTATGTCTTTGCCAAGGTCCTTTAAAATATCTTCCACCAGCTTCACCGTTCCGCCGGGTGTATATTCGGTAATCGGTACTTCCGGGATCTTTACCTCTGTGCCGCACGACGGACAATACTTCCCCGACTCGATATTGGAAATAAGCACGAGAAAGTTGCAATTGGGGCATCGCGTTGCGGGCGTACCCTTGTACGGAGCATACAGGTCGAGGGCGGTTTTCATATAAGAAACCGGCAATGCAAAACCAAGGTTATCGCCGCCCCTGATGATGAATGTGTTGATGCCAATCACTTCTCCGCGGATGTTGACGAGCGGCCCGCCGCTGTTTCCCGGGTTGATTGCGGCGTCTATCTGGATAAAATGCAGGCCCTGCCTTACCCTGTCGGCTTTTGAGATTACACCTTGCGTGGCGGTGTAGTTGAGGCCATAAGGATGGCCGATGGCAATTATTTCGTCTCCGTCTTTCAGCGATTCGTATTGACCGAGCGGTAATGCCGGGAAGGCCGCACCGGGAGGTGGTTGCAGGAAGGCGAGGTCGTGCTTTTTGTCGGTGTACCACACGGATGACAGCATTTTATGAAACGACTTGCCGGCAATGGTAACTTCCGCCGCTTTTCCCACCACGTGTTCGTTTGTAACAATAAGATGGTACTGGTCGAGGTAAAAGCCCGTACCGGTGCTGCCGTTGGAGGCTATCTGTATGATCGCCGGCTGGTAGTTTTCTATGATCTCCTGGAATTCCATGTATTAATCAAAGTTCAGTTCGGTTACTTCCTGCAAAAAGCTCTGGTTAAAGTTCACCAGCGTGTCGAATTTTAATTTCCTCGTTTTAAAATTTAGAGATGCGTATTTATGTTTCCAGTAATTAACGATGGCCTCGATCCTGTCGGTGATCGGATCCTGGTTGAAATCATTCTTTTCATCGTTGTAATACTGCTGCGAAAATCCGAGCGCAGTGAAGTAGCTATTGTAGTTCACATGCATGAACAGCCGGAATAATTCCGAAAGCGGGCGCGGCAGGCTGTACGAGTACTGGCTGTAAGCGAAGCCGTATTCCATCACTTTATTCGCGATATCGGGGTAATTATTGTCGCGGTACCAAATCATATTCTGCAACGACGCCTGGATGGTTTCGCTTATCGATTTCAGGTTGTGCGGCACCACGATGGCAAACGTGTACTTCGATCTGAAGAAATGGGCGAAAATATCTTCCCGGCTCTTCTCCAGTAATTTTTGCAGCGCCGTTATCATCGACGGGTTACGTGCAGGATTGGATTTATCGTCTTTGCTGTAATAGATCGAAGCGATCTTTTCCAGCTCGTTCAATAGTTTTCCTTCGGGAGAGATGAGGTAGTCGATCCGGAAAACGAGGGTCAGCAGCAGGTAAGAAATGCCGCCCGAAAACTTTTCGGCATCCAGTGTTTCAACA
>CBIGXK010000211.1:0-6872 GCA_966193805.1 uncultured bacterium
GGCTTAGGTTTAGATCTCAAATTCGAATAAGTGAAAGTATTAAGCCGAAACGGAAATACTTTAAGCTTTCACGTTGATTTTGAAAAAACAATTAATTAAGAAAATATAATATGGCAATCAAAAAGGAAAATCGTCCAAGAGCCACATTTTCTAAAATAACCATCGGGCTGGCATCTCCGGATTCAATCCTGGAGCGCAGCTACGGCGAAGTGCTGAAGCCCGAAACCATCAACTACCGTACCTACAAGCCGGAAAGAGATGGATTGTTCTGCGAACGCATCTTTGGTCCGGTTAAGGACTATGAGTGCGCCTGCGGAAAGTATAAGCGCATCCGTTACAAGGGTATCGTGTGCGACCGCTGCGGTGTTGAAGTAACAGAAAAGAAAGTGCGCCGCGAGCGCATGGGTCACATCAAGCTGGTGGTGCCCATCGTTCACATCTGGTACTTCAAGAGCCTGCCGAACAAAATCGGTTACCTGCTGGGCATGAGCTCCAAAAAAATGGAAAGCATCGTGTACTACGAAAGGTACGTGGTGATTCAACCCGGTATTCGTGAAGACAAGAACCTGAAAAGGGCAGACCTTTTAACTGAAGAAGAATACCTTGAGATACTTGAAAACCTCCCGAAAGAGAACCAGTACCTGCCTGATGACGATGCGCAAAAATTCATCGCCAAGATGGGTGCGGAAGCGGTTCATGACCTTCTCGAAAGGATAGACCTCGACCAGTTGTCGTTTGATCTCCGCAACGCGGCCGCAACGGAAACATCACAGCAGAGAAAGGCCGATGCCCTCAAAAGGCTGAGCATCGTGGAATCGTTCCGCGAAGCCAACACAAGGATCACCAACCGACCCGAGTGGATGGTAATGCAATACGTTCCCGTTATTCCTCCTGAGCTTCGCCCGCTCGTTCCCCTTGATGGCGGACGTTTCGCGTCTTCCGATCTGAACGATCTGTACAGAAGGGTGATCATCAGGAACAACAGGTTGAAAAGACTTCTCGAGATCAAGGCGCCCGAAGTCATCCTTCGTAACGAAAAAAGGATGCTCCAGGAAGCTGTTGACTCGCTGTTCGACAACTCCAGAAAATCGAACGCCGTGAAAGCGGAAGGCGGCCGTGCACTGAAATCACTTTCCGACGTGCTGAAAGGAAAGCAGGGACGTTTCCGTCAGAACCTTCTCGGTAAACGTGTTGACTATTCCGGCCGTTCCGTTATCGTTGTGGGCCCTGAACTCAAGCTTCATGAGTGCGGACTTCCGAAAGATATGGCAGCCGAACTGTTCAAGCCGTTCATCATTCGCAAACTCATCGAAAGAGGTATTGTGAAAACGGTGAAGAGCGCCAGGAAATTAGTGGACAAGAAAGAGGCCATCGTTTGGGATATCCTCGAAAATATATTGAAAGGGCACCCGATTATGCTTAACCGCGCCCCGACTCTTCACCGTCTCTCTATTCAGGCCTTCCAGCCGAAACTGATAGAAGGAAAGGCGATACAGTTGCACCCGCTTGTGTGTGCCGCGTTCAACGCCGACTTTGACGGTGACCAGATGGCGGTGCATGTGCCCTTAAGCAACGCAGCAGTGCTGGAAGCACAATTGCTGATGCTGGCATCTCACAACATCCTTAACCCGCAGAACGGTACACCTATCACCCTGCCTTCGCAGGATATGGTGCTTGGTCTGTACTACATCACAAAAGGCAGGAAGAGCACTGACGCAGAGCCGGTAAGGGGTGAAGGAAAACATTTTTATTCTGCAGAAGAAGTCATCATCGCCTACAATGAGGGCCGTGTTGACCTGCATGCATGGATAAAGGTGAAGGCAGATGTGCGATCGAACGACGGCATCGTCAGCAGAAAATTAGTCGAAACAACGGTTGGCCGCGTAATATTCAACCAGAGCGTTCCGAAAGAAGTGGGATTCATCAATGCCCTGCTGACAAAGAAGAACCTCAGGGAAATTATTGGTGACATTATCCACATCACCAACGTTCCGAAAACGGCCAAGTTCCTCGACGACATCAAGCAGCTCGGGTTCAGAACCGCGTTCCAGGGTGGATTGTCGTTCAACATCAATGACCTGATCATCCCTTCCATCAAAGATGAAGTGCTCGAAAATGCGAAAGCTGAAGTGGATGAAGTGTGGGACAACTACAACATGGGATTGATCACCAACAACGAACGTTACAACCAGATCGTAGACATCTGGTCGAGGGTGGACACCCGTATAACTGAAACGCTCATACGCGAATTGAGCTCGGATAAGCAGGGGTTCAACTCTGTGTACATGATGCTTGACTCCGGTGCGCGTGGATCGAAACAACAGATCAAGCAGCTTTGCGGCATAAGGGGCCTGATGGCCAAGCCGAGAAAGAGCGGATCCAGCGGAAGCGAAATTATCGAGAACCCGATCCTTTCGAACTTCAAAGGCGGACTGAACGTGTTGGATTACTTCATTTCGACACACGGTGCGCGTAAAGGTCTTGCGGATACGGCCCTTAAAACGGCTGATGCCGGTTACCTCACCCGCCGTCTTGTTGACGTGGCACAGGATGTGGTCATCACAGAAGAAGATTGCGGAACGCTTCGCGGTATTGCAATCAATGCCCTGAAAGATAATGAGGAAGTGGTGGAACCGCTGCTCGACCGTATCGTTGGACGTACATCACTGCATAATATCTACAACCCCGCTACCGATGAAACCATCGTCGAGGCCGGCTCGGAGATCACGGAAGATATTGCCAGGCGCATCGAAGAGGCGGGCATTGAAACCGTGGAAATCCGTTCGGTACTTACTTGCGAAAGCAAGAGGGGAGTGTGCGTAAAATGCTACGGCAAGAACCTTGCTACCGGCAACATGGCACAGAGAGGAGACGCAGTGGGTATCATCGCCGCGCAAAGTATTGGTGAACCGGGTACACAGCTTACACTTCGTACCTTCCACGTGGGTGGCGTTGCGGGTTCTGCATCGGTTGAATCTTCTTTGATCGCGAAGTTCGACGGTACCATCCAATTCGATGGATTGCGTACAGTAACCGCACAGAATAATGAAGGCGAACCCATCCAGGTAGTCATAGGCCGTACAGGTGAAGTAAGGATCATTGATGTGAAGAATGACAGGCTCCTCATCACCAACAACGTTCCTTATGGTTCAACGTTACTGGTGAAAGATGGTCAGCAGGTGAAGAAAGGCGATATCGTCTGCACATGGGATCCATTCAACAATGTAGTGGTGGCAGAGATCGCGGGTCATATCAAATTTGAAAACGTGATCGAAGGTGTTACGTTCCGCGAAGAAGCGGATGAACAAACCGGACACCGCGAAAAAGTGGTCATTGAAACAAAAGATAAAACCAAGATACCGACGCTGATCGTTGAAGGCAAGGATGTGAAGATGTACAACCTTCCGGTTGGATCGCACATCGTTGTTGACGAAGCAGAAGAGGTGAAAGCGGGACAGGTGTTGGTGAAGATACCGCGTACGCTCAGGATGCAAAGAGATATCACGGGAGGTCTTCCGCGTGTTACCGAGCTCTTCGAAGCAAGGAACCCGGGCAACCCCGCCATAGTTTGTGAAATCGACGGTGTGGTTTCGTTTGGAGCCATCAAGCGTGGTAACCGCGAAATCGTGGTGGAAGCGAAAGACGGCGTGGTGAAGAAATATCTTGTTCCGTTGACCCGTCAGATCCTTGTACAGGATGGCGACTTCATCAAGGCCGGTGCTCCGTTGAGTGACGGTCAGGTGGCGCCGGGCGACATTCTTTCCATCAAGGGACCATTCGCCGTTCAGGAATATGTGGTGAATGAGATCCAGGAAGTATATCGCCTGCAGGGTGTGAAGATCAACGACAAGCATATTGAAGTGATCGTTAGGCAGATGATGAAGAAGGTTGAAATCGTTGATCCGGGAGACACCAGGTTCCTCGAGGAAGACCTCGAAGACAGGTTCGACTTTAACGAAGAGAATGATTGGATATTCGATAAGAAGGTGATCACTGATGCCGGAGAAAGCACCAAGCTGAAAGCCGGACAGATCGTTAGCCTTCGTGAAATTCGTGAAGAGAATTCGATACTTCGCCGTTCAGACAGGAAGCCGGTTGATTACCGCGACGCGAATTCAGCGACATCACATCCGGTATTGCTGGGTATTACCAAGGCATCGCTGGGTACACAAAGCTGGATATCTGCAGCATCGTTCCAGGAAACAACCAAGGTATTGTCATCGGCCGCCATCCAGGGCAAGTCGGATGAAATGCTTGGTCTGAAAGAGAACGTGATCACTGGTCACCCGATACCTGCAGGTACCGGTTTGAGGGACTTCGACAACATGATCGTGGGCAGCAAAGAAGAATATGAACTGCTGCAAACCACGCGTGAAGCGATGACCTTCGACGAGGAAGAATAATGATAATAAACTTTTAACGTTTTAATATTTATCTTACAAGTAGGAAGCTATCACTTCCTACTTTTTTTTAATATGCAGAGAAACCGTTCTCAAATAGTTATTTCCGGATGAAACATATTTCCACTTTATTGAGTTTATTGGCTTTGATTGGCGTTGGTGTTTTGTTTTACCTGCATTTCGCGGGGGAAAAGAAGGTGGAAAGGCCTGCTATTAACAGCGATGTAAGTGCGCAGCAAAAGGATTTCAGGATCGCTTATTTTGATATCGACTCGCTCCAGGAAAAGTATGAGTATTTCAAGGATGCCTCGGGCGAGATCAGGGCCAAGGAGTCGAGCGTTACCTCACAGCTCAACGCCTTGCAGGATTCTTACCAGAAAAGGGTGAAGGAACTGCAGGAGAAGAGCCCGACGATGACACAGGCCGAAGGCGAGGCGGCGCAGCGCGAGTATGCGCAGATGCAGCAAAAGTACCAGCAGCGGCAGGTATCGCTGGAGCAGGACCTCAAGAAGCACCAGATCGAGCTGATGACCACGGTAAGGAACAAGATCGAGAATTACCTGAAAGAATATAACAAGCAGAAGGGCTATGCTTTTATTCTTTCGTATGAACCGGGGTTCATGCTTTACTACAAGGATTCGGTGTACGACATTACTGACGATGTGATCAACGGGCTGAATTCCGAGTATCAGCAAGAGAAGGGAAAGAAGAAGTGAGCAGCTATTGATTATTGCCCATTGCTGTCCTAATTCCTATCTTCATTTTATATGTCAGAAAAAATTCCTTCGTTCAAACCAACATTAAGTCTGCTTGACGCGACCATGATAGTGGCCGGCTCCATGATCGGATCCGGCATTTTTATTGTCAGCACCGAAATGACAGCGTCGCTGGGATCATCGGGCTGGTTAATACTCGCCTGGATCCTCACAGGTTTTCTCACCCTCACCGCCGCCGTTAGTTACGGCGAACTCAGCTCCATGTTCCCGAAGGCAGGTGGCCAGTATGTTTACCTGCGCGAGGCGTTCAATCCGCTTACGGGATTCCTGTACGGATGGAGCCTTTTTGCGGTTATTCAAACAGGAACGATAGCCGCAGTGGGCGTGGCTTTCGCGAAGTTTGCCGCATATATTTTTCCAGCGCTTGGTGACACGAATGTGCTGTTGCACCTCGGGTTCACCGATATTTCTGCGGCAGAGCTGGTGGCTATGATACTGGTGATCTTTCTTACCTACGTCAACACCAAAGGAATTGAGGGAGGAAAGCTGGTGCAAACAACGTTCACGCTGGCCAAGATCCTTTCTTTATTGGGACTGATCGTATTCGGCTTTCTGCTGGCTGCCGATGCCGACACCTGGAAAGCGAACTGGAGCGATGCCTGGAACGTAAAAAAATGGATAAACGATGGTGGCGGATTTTGGGAGACAGTAAGCGGTGCGGCGGTGGTGCCGCTGTTTGCCAGCGCACTGGTGGGTTCGATATTTTCGAGCGACGCGTGGAACAACGTTACGTTTATTGCCGGCGAAATCAAGCGGCCTGAAAGAAACATCGGGTTAAGTCTTTTCCTCGGAACACTGATCGTGACGATCATTTATGTTTCAGCAAACCTGATGTACCTGAGTGTGATGGACATGCAGGAAATGGCCACGGCACCGGATGGAAGGGTTTCGCTGGCAGCTTCACTTAAAATTTTTGGGGGCGTTGGTACGATAGTGATTGCCGTGATGATCATGGTTTCAACCTTCGGATGCAACAACGGCCTGATCCTTTCCGGCGCGCGAGTATATTATACCATGGCAAAAGATGGATTATTCTTTAAGAAGACGGCGGTGTTGAACAAGCACAACGTGCCTGGTTTTGCTTTGTGGATACAATGTTTATGGACCTGCCTCCTCGTGCTGAGCGGTGCTTATTATGAACTGCTCACTTACGTGGTGTTCGTGGTCCTGATCTTTTACGTACTTACGCTGCTCGGCATTTTCAGGCTCAGAAAAAAACGTCCCGACCTGCCGCGTCCATATAAGGCATGGGGGTACCCCTTGCTGCCTATTTTGTATTGCATTATTGCGTTGCTCATTTGCGGTGCGTTATTTATTTACCAGAGTAGTCAAACATGGCCCGGGGCGATCATCGTTTTGCTGGGAATTCCTTTGTACTATCTTGCAGTGGCAAATAAAAAGTCAAAAGTTAAAAGTTAAAACTGATTGCGATGGTTGACTACGTTTGGCAGACAGAAAAAGCTATTATCTACGGATTTATCGCTCAGGAGCGAGAAAAAATACGGGCCTTTCGCAGTTCACTTTTAACTTTTAAGTTTTAATTTTTTTATCGTGGATTTTGAAAAACTCTTTCAGCAATTCAAAGGAATGAAAATAGGCGTGGTGGGCGATGTGATGCTGGATACTTACTGGTGGGGGCATGTAGAACGCATTTCGCCCGAGGCGCCGGTCCCTATAGTTGCACTCGACCGTAAAG
>CBIGXK010000212.1:0-6817 GCA_966193805.1 uncultured bacterium
CCCCGCTGGCGGATGGCACGAAAACGAAGTTCCTTCTACTATCCCCCGCTGGCGGATGGCACGAAAACGAAGTTCCTTCTACTATCCCCCGCTGGCGGGGGTGGTCCCGACGAAGGAGGGACCGGGGGTGGACTCATCTCAACACCCCCACTCTCCCATCACTGCCCGCCAAAAAAACTTTCTTCCCCTTTTTCGCCTTCCTGCACACATGAAACCCAACAGAAGAAACCGAGTTCCAGTTAACACCTCCATCCATTGATACATCCACGCCGTTAACACCGCAGGTAACCAGTTTCTCACGAGTAATGTATTCCACACAACTCCTGTAACCAAAAGGAGGGTTCGAAGGCACGATCCACGTTTCTCCCCCATCCTTCGATATTACGCAATTCATTTCCCTGGAATTCACATCAGCAAAGTCACCACCCACCACGGCAATGTATGGCCGCTTCACCTTTCTGTACCACACCGCCACGCTATTCGCACCCTGAGTTTCCTTTCCATGAATAACAGGAACATCTCTCGGCGTTCCCTTCCGGAAAAGACGCGTTCTCGTTCCTCCCGTAACAAAGCAGGCCTCATTGCGATCGAGCGCCCTCACATTCGTGCCGCTCGCCGCAAAGCAGGCCTCGCCACTGTCGGCAGCCGGCAGCTTATCATAGTTGACCGGCCGCCAGTTCGCGCCATTGTCAAATGTTCTCGCCACGAAAAATCTCCCTTCAACCGGGTCGCCGATAACAATGCCGCTCTCCTTGTTCCAGAATTCCATTGCATCGAGAAACATGCCCGGCCGCTCATCAACAAATACGCTCTTCCAGGTGAGGCCGGCGTCTGTCGTTCTCAGTATTAGGGCGGGCTCGCCCACCGCCATGATTACCGCGGTGTATTTGTCAAACGCTTCAATATCCCGGAAATCCCTGTCGCCATAGTTGGCCACAATTATCCAGTCCCATTTGTTTCCGCCATCAACGCTTCTCCCGACAGTTCCCTTGTTTCCGCACACCCAAACGATGTTGTCGGAAACGGCACTCAACCCGCGCAGTGAAGCACCGTTTCCTGCATGTAAAATTTCTATGCGCTGCGTAAATCCACTATATGACAATAAAATAAAATATGAGAGAAGGAAAAGTCGCCAGGTTCGCATTAGGAATTAATTTAGACAGCAATCACGCTGAATAGTTAAAAAACTGACCGGAATAGAGGTCACACTTTAAAAATCATCGTATTTTATGCAAAAAAATAAAAAGGTACTATTACTTAAAATATTTCCGCCCTGCAATAATATCCTTCTTAAGGACGCTTTATAAGGGTAAACACTCATACCGTGAAATTTCAGTTGTTCGATATCATCTCAATTGTAGCAGTGGCCTCGTATTTCGTGCCGCTCCTTATCGTATTGTTGAAAAGACTGGTACGCGACCATTTCTTTATGCTGTTCGCTGCTTACTGGACGCTGGGCGGACTGATCAATATGATGGACGTGATTCCGGGGTTCTCAAGACCTGTAAGTTACTACGCCGGAGTGGTGTATAACATCCTCGACATCCCCTTCATACTTTCAATTCTGTACGTCACCACTTCATCATACATGGTGAAAAGAATAACGCCCTTCGCCATTGTGCTCATCTTTATCAGCGAAATCATCAGCATCATCGCGGCAACTGAATTCAATTACGATACCATCAAGTATCCGCTGGGCGCCGGCATTGCCATCGTGTTGTTTATCGTTAGCGTGGAAATAGTACGTTACATGCAAACCATCGAGCACACCAACCGGCAAAATGCGAAGATGTTCGTGTATGCCGCGGTGCTATTCGAATATGCCACCTTTGTCATCATCTATATTTTTGATTACTTCGTCGCATCTTCCAACGATACCGACGGCTACATCATTTATTACCTCTCGTCGCTGGTGGCCATATTGATCGCATCGTGCGGCTACCTGCTGTTCAAAAAATATGAAAGAAACCCTGCCATGGTCAGGGAGTTATGATCGCGAACGCTTTGTCGCTTACATATGGGCCGCCGGGGTGGCGCGCCGAATAATCGAGATTGAGCCAGTATTCACCATTTTCTTCGTGGTAGTAGATGTTGCCTTTCACCTCCCTGCTGAACAGGGTCATGATGACCGTATTGATCTTGTCGAAGCTTTCTTCGTTTCCGCAAAACAGTTCTGGATAGAGGTGCCCTTCGGTGAGCACCATCCTCGCATGCACGCCGATCGCCTTGAGTGCCGACACCATCAGGATGGAATGATCATCGCAATCCCCTCCCATCCCGTTCAGGATGGTTTCGCGGGCCGTGGCAAAGTATTCGTCACGCTGTGAATCGGCCACATACTTGAAATTGCCATTGACATATTTGAATACCGACATCGCCCGTACAACCGGACCGAACTTGGGATAGTACTGGTCAAAATATTTGAGGGATGCAGACACGGCAAAATTGCGCACCACGGAATCGCGGTAGTCCACTTTCGACTCCAGCCCCTTCACGGTACGCGTAAGGGGGCCATCGAAAAACGAGGGCATCACGATGAGGCTCGTCTCTTTCTGCTCTTTCTTACCCCAGTTGGTTTTCACCATCACCTGGTAATCATTAACGACCGCACCGAAGCCACGCCCATTCGTGAATGAGTTATAGATGATCACCCCAACGAATAGTAGCAATGCCGGAATGATGAGAAAATGAAAGATCCTGACCACAACGAAGGTGAACAATGCCGCCAGCAGAACGGACACGACAAGGTCGAAGTTCCAGGTGCCCAGCATCAACGGCGGAATGTACCTGTTGATCATGGGCGCCAGCGGCAGCACTGTGAGGACGGCTATGACGATAATGATTATTCTCCTGAGACCGCGGTATTTATCGTAGGTATAGAGCATAGTGGCCGTCCTCTCAACGCAAAAATGCACATGATTTTTGTGTAGGATCTGTTAATTCCCGGGCCTGGGAATGATCAATCATCGTCCTCCTCCTCGTAGTTGTAGGCGTCTTTATTGTAGAGCGTCTGCCATTCCTTGACGGCATCGTCACTGAGCAATTCAATGATATCGAAAATGGGATCGGCCTTCTTTCTCCAATTCAGCGTTTCCTCATCACCATAGACCGACACAAGCGAACAATGATCTGTTTCCATGGTTACCTGGATCAATTCAATTGGCGACAATTCTTTTTCCTGAATCAAATAATAACAACCGGTTTCCAGCAACGCATATGAGTACATACTAAGCACTTTTAAAATTTAAAAACAAGATTTTCAACTATGGCTTAATGGGTCAGTAAAGGCGAAGAATAAACAGGTTAGCCGTAAGTAGAATTAATGGATTGCCTGAGTTCGGCAACAGTTCAAATGTAGGATAAATCCCCCGATCGCCGGGGCCGGAAAAAAGGGATTAATAAAAGTTTAATGATTAGCATTGATTATGAACCAGTTGGAAACCTGGCGGCAGGCGATTGCCAATTGCCCATTGCCGATTGCCGATTGCCCATTGTCGATTGTCGGCTATATTTGCCGGGTTCCGGAAAACTAACCCAATCAACCTATGGCAGAAAAACAGAATTTGTTTGAATATACCGAGGAAAGCATCAAGTCGCTCGACTGGCGCGAACATATCCGCCTGCGTCCGGGCATGTATATCGGCAAGCTGGGCGATGGATCCAGCCCCGACGACGGCATCTATGTGCTTATAAAAGAGGTAGTTGACAACTGCATAGACGAATATACCATGGGCCACGGCAAAGCCGTCGACATCAACATCGAAAGCAAATCCGTAACCATTCGCGATTATGGGCGCGGAATTCCCCTGGGCAAGGTGGTGGATGTGGTCAGCAAAATCAACACCGGGGCCAAGTACGATAGCAAGGCCTTTCAAAAATCCGTTGGACTTAATGGCGTGGGTACCAAGGCGGTTAATGCCCTAAGCAGCTATTTCAAGGTATCCGCCTTCCGCGACGGCAAGGAAAAAACAGCGGAATTCGAGCGCGGCAAGCTGGTAAAGGAGTATAAAGAAGTGAAGAGCCACGAACCCAACGGCACACTCGTCACCTTCATGCCCGACGAGAAAGTGTTCAAGAACTTCCACTACGTGCATGAATACCTCGACAACCAGCTCTGGAACTATTGCTATCTCAACGCCGGCCTCATCATCAACCTTAACGGCAAGAAATACATCAGCAAGAACGGGCTGCTCGACCTGCTGCAACGCAAGACCAATGCCGACGAGATTCGCTATCCCATCATCTCACTGAAAGGCGACGACATCGAGATAGCGATGACCCACGAGAACCAGTATGGTGAAGAATACTACTCGTTCGTAAACGGTCAGTACACCACGCAGGGCGGAACGCACCTGGCGGCCTTTCGCGAATCGCTGGTCAGGACCGTCCGTGAATTCTATAAAAAGGATTACGATGCTTCCGACATCAGGGGAAGCATCTGTGCGGCTATTTCGGTGCGCGTGCAGGAACCGGTGTTCGAATCGCAAACAAAAACAAAGCTCGGCTCGCAGTCGGTGTACGAGAACGGCCCGAGCATGAGGAACTTTGTTGGCGACTTCATGTCGAAGGAACTCGACAACTACCTGCACCGCAACCCTGCCATTGCCGAGGCGCTCAAAAAAAGAATAGAGCAAAACGAGAAGGAACGCAAGGAACTTTCGGGCATCCGCAAGCTGGCCAATGAAAGAGCGAAGAAGGCCAATCTTCACAACCGCAAACTGCGCGACTGCCGCTTTCATCTGAACGATGAGCCCAGCGGTAAGGACAAAGAGAAGATCATGGAGAAGCAGAAAGAGAGCACCATCTTCATTACGGAGGGCGACTCGGCCAGCGGCTCCATCACCAAGGCGCGCAATGTGGAAACACAGGCCGTATTCAGCCTGCGCGGCAAGCCGCTCAACAGTTTCGGTCTCACCAAAAAAGTGGTGTACGAAAACGAAGAGTTCAACCTGCTGCAGCACGCGCTCAATATCGAAGAATCGTATGAGGGATTGAGATATAATAATATTGTCATCGCCACCGACGCGGATGTTGACGGCATGCACATCCGCCTGCTGCTGATGACTTTCTTCCTGCAGTTCTTTCCCGACCTGGTGAAGAACGGACACGTGCATGTGCTCGAAACGCCGCTGTTCAGGGTGCGCAACAAGCAGGAAACGATTTATTGCTACGATGAGGGCGAGAAACAGGCTGCAGTAAAGAAACTGGGCAACAAGCCGGAAATCACGCGCTTTAAAGGGTTGGGAGAAATTTCGCCCGACGAGTTTGCGCGGTTCATCGGACCCGAGATCCGGTTACAACCGGTGATGATCAAACAAGACACCCACGTACAGCAACTGCTGGAATATTACATGGGCAAGAATACGATGCAGCGGCAGGAGTTCATCATTGACAACCTGAGGATCGAGCTCGACCTCATAGATGATAAGATTAATATACCCGCCTGATCTATGAATCTTACCTTCCGGAACGCCGCGATGGACGACCTGCCCAGGATCGTTGATATTTACAATTCAACGATAGCGGGCAGGATGGTCACTGCCGACACCGAGCCGGTTACTGCAGAAAGCCGCATGAAGTGGTTCAACGCCCACGAGCCTGTACACCGGCCGTTGTGGATGGTTACCGCCGATGGAAAAACCATTGGGTGGGTAAGCTTCCAGTCGTTTTACGGAAGGCCCGCCTACAATGCCACGGCAGAGATCAGCATTTACCTCGATGAAAAAGCCAGGGGCCACGGGTATGGAGAAAAGATTTTGCAACATGCGCTGAATTCATGCGAGCGTTTGAAAATAAAAACATTGCTAGGATTTATATTCGCGCACAATGAACCCAGCCTGAAGCTGTTTGCGAAAAAAGGATTCGAAAAATGGGCGTTTCTGCCGCGTGTTGCCAACCTCGACGGCATTGAACGGGACGTAATAATTGTTGGAAAAAGAATTAACGAATAACAATGATCCATATAGTATTCCAGGAAGCCGACGTAGACGTATTGAAACAGGCAATAGCGATGGACGAAAGCATGACCGGCGAAGTGATCCTCATCAGGGACGATTATGCAGTTGGTCCCATCAGTAATATTTTTACGGAAGAAGGCATAAGCGCCAGGAAAGAATGGTGGAGAACCGTTTTGGGCGGAAGTGAGCCGGAGGGAAAGGTGGATGACGGCAGTGTTGACGATATGAAAACCGTTAAGGAGATTATAGAAAGAATGAATGGGCACGATGAGGAAGTGATCTGGATCTGGGCCGCACAAAACAAGCACGACGTGAGCGGATACTACTGGCTGATGAGCCAGTTGACGGCGCTCCAGGGCCGCGTGCACATCCTTTATCTCAACAACCTTCCGTTTTTCAATGAGAAGGGTAATATATTTTATCCCGAAAACCTGTTTTCCATTCCCCCGAAAGAGTTTCTGAAAGCGAAGAAGCTTGCACGGCCCATCACCCCCAGCGAATTTGAAGTGGACCCCGACGAATGGAGCAAACTGTGCGAGCAGGAAAAGATGGTGAGGCTGCTGGAGGGAGGCAAGAAGCTGGTGCAGCACGACGTTGACTTTTATGACAGCGAGCTGAAGAAATACATCACGGGTGAATGGCAGAAAGCAGGTAAGGTCATCTCCCAGTTTTTGCACAAGGCAAAACATACCACCGGTGATGTGTTTTTATTGTGGAGATTGAAGATGCTCTTGCAGGCAGAAGAATATGAGATGCAGGGCAACCTAAAAGGCATGAAAGACTTTGAAATAAGAAAGAAAAATACGGCAGAAGCGGCAGTGGATAATGAGCAGACGGGAATTGAGAATAGAGAATAGGCA
>CBIGXK010000213.1:0-6803 GCA_966193805.1 uncultured bacterium
GGACAAGGCCAATCGCGTGGCCGACTTCCTCGAACTCGGCGAACTGATGTGCATTGATGCGCTTCACCGCCGCGAAAGCTGCGGCGGCCACTTCCGCGAAGAAATGCAGACGGGAGAAGGTGAAGCATTACGCGACGATGAAAACTTTCAGTATGTAGCCGCGTGGGAATACAAACAGGATGGTAACTGGGAACTTCATAAAGAGCATCTTGAATTCGATGTAGCCAAACCAACCCAGAGAAGTTACAAATAATATAAAGAGAAGAATTTATGGATCACACTACTATAAAATTAACGCTTGAGGTCTGGAGGCAGGAAAACAAATCCAGCAAGGGAAGATTCGTAACCTACCAGGTGGATGATGTTTCGCCTGAGATGTCTTTCCTTGAGATGTTCGACGTGTTAAACGATCGTCTCATCCATGAAGGCAAGGATCCCATCGCCTTCGACCACGATTGCCGCGAGGGTATTTGCGGATCGTGCGCGATGCATATCAACGGCAGGCCGCACGGCCCGTGGCACGCCACAACGGTGTGCCAGTTGCACATGCGCGCATTCAAGGATGGCGACACGATTGTTGTTGAACCCTGGCGCGCAAAATCTTTTCCTGTTATCAAGGACCTTATGGTTGACCGCTCGGCATTCGACAGGATCATCCAGGCCGGTGGCTATATTTCCGTAAATACCGGAAATGCTGTTGACGCGAATTCAATTCCGGTAGAAAAAGATAAGGCAGATGCGTCGTTTGCGGCTGCGGCGTGCATCGGTTGCGGTGCGTGCGTGGCGGCCTGCAAGAACAGCTCTGCGATGTTGTTCATGTCGTCGAAGGTGGCACACCTGGGATTGCTTCCGCAGGGCGGCCCCGAGCGCCGGACGAGAGTGTTGAATATGGTAGCGCAGATGGATAAGGAGGGATTTGGTTCCTGCACATTCACCGGCGCCTGCGAGGCGGTATGTCCGAAAGAGATTTCGATTACCAATATCTCGAGATTGAATGCGGATTATATCGGGGCGGGGCTGACGAAGTGAGGAGACGGCCCCCTCACTCCACTCTCGTAATCTTCAGCACATTCGTAGGCAGGTGCAGGTGCACAGGTGTGCTTCCCGTATTGACCACCAAATCTCCCGACTTGATAAATCCTCTCTCTTTCAAAATCTCTATCTGGTCGCTGATGATCTCATCCAAACTTTGTTCTTCCCCATAAAGAAAAGCCCGCACACCCCAGCTCAAACTCAACTGGTTGATCAAGCTCTTCTCTTTCGAAAATATGTATAGCGGAGATGCAGGCCGGTAACTTGACAGCATAAATGCGGTGTACCCGCTTTGCGTCATCCCGATCAGCGCGTCTGCTTTGGTGTCGCGTGCCAGCTTGCAGGCATTGTAACAAATAGCATCGCTGAGGAAAGAAGGGGAGTGGGGTTGTGGCACCAGCTCATCTTCCAGGTTATACCGGTAATCTGTTTTTTCGACCTGCATGATGATGCGGCGCATGGTTTCCACTACCAGCACGGGATGTTTGCCGGTGGCAGTTTCTCCACTCAGCATTACAGCGTCGGTGCCTTCGAGTACGGCGTTCGCCACGTCGGTAATTTCGCTCCTGTTGGGCTTGCTGCGATCGATCATGCTTTCCATCATTTGGGTCGCAACAATTACCGGTTTCGCACGGTGCAGGCATTTCCTGATGATTTGTTTTTGAATCAGCGGAACCTGTTCAACAGGCAGCTCAACACCGAGGTCGCCGCGTGCGATCATAATGCCATCCGATTCGATGATGATGTCGCGGATGTTCAGCAGCGCCTCGGGCTTCTCTATTTTTGCGATGATCTTCGTCTTGCTTTTTTTGCCTGTCAGCAGTTCGCGCAGGTGAACAAGATCTTTTACGTTCCTTACAAACGACAGCGCTACCCAGTCGAGCTGTTTTTCGATGATGAAATCGAGGTCTATAAGATCTTTTTCTGTGAGCGCGGGCAGCGATATTTTTGTGTCGGGCAGGTTGATCCCTTTTTTGGAAGAAATAATTCCGCCCATGGTCACTTCCACTTTCACGTCGTGATTCGGCTCAACACTTATCACTTCCACCTCCATCTTGCCGTCATCTATCATGATCTTGTTGCCCACCTTTACATCTGAGTGAAGGTTGGGGTAGGATACATATATGCGTTCGAGGTTGCCCACCACTTTTTGGTTGGTGAAAGTGAGTATGTCGCCGGGAAAAACTTCAAGTGCATTGTTTTCAATTTCACCGACCCTCAGCTTGGGGCCCTGCAAATCGCCGAGTATGGAAATATTATAGGGCTCGGTGAGGTTGATCTTGCGAATGCTTTCAATGATATCTGCTTTGCCCTCGTGGCTGCCGTGCGAAAAGTTGAGACGGAACACGTTGACACCCGCTTTCACCAGCGCCAGCAGTTTCTCGTAAGAATCGCATGCGGGTCCTACTGTTGCAACGATCTTTGTCTTATGTGAAATGTGATCCACACCTGCTTCTTTGTCCATTGTTTCGTGCAGGTATTTCTGAAGTTTGCTACTCATAAGGAAAATTTGCTTGCTCTCGCTTTTAGTTAATGTGGCAATTATCTAGCTGGCAAGAATCTTAACGATCTTCAGCCATTCATTGTTGATCTTCTGTTTTGCCTTCACCGCCTTTTCAAGGGGGGTAAACGACATCCTGTTGTTTACGATGCCCACCATTACGTTGTGCCGTCCTTCCATCAGGCACTCAACAGCCGAATAGCCCATGCGGCTCGCAATCAGCCTGTCGAGGCAGGAAGGTGAGCCGCCGCGCTGGATATGACCCAGGATACAAACGCGAACATCCGCCTTTGGCAGCCTTTCTTTGATGATCTTCGCCACTTCATCTCCGCCCCCAAAGTTGTCGCCTTCGGCCACAACAACCAGGTTCACGAGCTTTTTGCGCTTTTCTTTTTCCAGCAATCCTTCTACCAGTTCCTCAACATCGGTTTTTCTTTCAGGTATCAGGATATTTTCGGCGCCCGTTGCAATGCCGCTGTGGAGCGCAATGTAACCTGCGTCGCGGCCCATCACTTCGATGATGAACAGCCTGTCGTGTGCGTCGGCCGTGTCGCGGATCTTATCGATGGCTTCCACGGCGGTATTCACCGCTGTGTCGAATCCGATGGTAAAATCCGTGCCTGCAATGTCTTTATCTATCGTTCCCGGCAATCCGATGCACGGAATATCGAATTCGCGGCTGAATATGTCGGCACCTTTGAAAGAGCCGTCGCCACCGATAACAACAAGTCCATCGATACCCAGCTTCTTGAGATTGTTATATGCTTTTTTACGGCCCTCGGGATGAAAGAACTCCTTGCACCTCGCAGTTTTCAGGATGGTGCCCCCGCGTTGTATAATGTTGGCCACGCTCCGCGAGTGCATCGGCACAATGTCATTGTCGATCATGCCCGCGTAGCCACGCATGATACCGTAAGCCTCCATACCATAATATATAGCGGTCCTAACAACGGCCCTCGTAGCGGCGTTCATTCCAGGAGAGTCTCCACCAGAAGTCAGCACCCCAATTTTAGTCACCTTTTTTGCCATGAATCAAAAACAGTTGGATTTATTTTAATACTTTTCAATGACAGGCATGTTTCGTTAAAAAGTATTTATCGGTTCATTTTATGAGGCGTAAAAGTAAGGTTTTGTTTTGATTGTAGAGGTATGATTTCGATACCTACATTTGCAGCTACACTTACATGAATTTTCGCATGATTAGATGTTTCGCGGCCCTGTTTGTTGTGATTTGTCCGTTCTTTAAAATTGATGCACAGATCCAATACCCGGTTGCAGAAAAAAGCGACCATGCAGATAACTATCACGGCACCCGGGTAGAAGATCCGTACCGTTGGTTGGAAAACGACACCAGCGAAGCTACGCGCAATTGGGTGCAGGAAGAACAAAAGATCACTTCTACCTATCTCGAATCCATTCCCTTTCGCGCCAACCTGCGAAAGAGGATGTCTGATTTTTACAACTACCCGCGCTATTCCGCACCGTTTCGCAATGGCGGATACTATTATTATTATAAAAACGACGGCCTTCAGAATTTTTCGGTACTCTACCGGCACAAAATTAACGACACCGCCGTTGAGAAAGTACTTGACCCGAACACGTTGTCGACCGACGGCTCTGTCCAGCTCGCCGACTTCGTTCCTTCCTACGACGGTAAATACGCTGCATGGGGAGTTTCGGTTGCGGGTTCCGACTGGGAAACATTTTACGTGCGCGATCTAAACACGTTAACTGATTTGCCTGATTCAGTGAAATGGGTGAAGGTGTCGGAGATTGCCTGGCAAAACGACGGCTTTTATTACAGCCGCTACCCCGAACCGGAAAAAGGAAAAGAGCTGTCTTCTGTCAACTCCAACCAGCAGGTGTGGTACCACAAGGTGGGCACACCGCAAAGCGCCGACAAATTGATCTATGCTGATACAGCTAACCCTTACAGGTTTTATACTGCCTATACCACCGAAGATGAAAGGTATTTGTTTCTCAGTATTTCCGACAGGGGCAAGGGCCTGCTGGGCAATGCGCTACTGTACATGGACGCGCTAAGCGGAGATTCAACTTTTAAATCCATCGTGCCTGAGGTGGGCGAGTACCTGTACGGTGTTATCAATCCTGTCGGAAAAAACAGGTTTCTTTTGCAAACGAACGATCATGCACCCAACGGCAAGGTCGTGCTTTTCGACCCGGCCGCACCTGCGGTTCGCGACTGGAAAACGATTGTGCCGGAGAAGAAACAGACACTTGTGTATTCTTCCATGGCCGGAGGCCAGCTCTTTCTGCAATATCTAAAAGATGTGGCCGCGCAGGTACAGGTGTATTCGACCGGGGGAAAATTGATCAGGGGCATTGAACTACCCGGTTTGGGAAATACTGCAGGTTTCGACGGACTGAAAGACGACACGGTAGTTTTTTACACTTACAATTCGCTCAACTATCCAACGCACATCTTCAAATACAACATTGCCACCGGAAAATCGAGCCTCTACCGGAAGCCGGAGATCATCTTCGACCCGGAAGATTACGTGGTGAAGCAGGAATTCTTCAAGAGCAAAGACGGCACAAGGGTGCCCATGTTCATCGTGCATAAAAAAGATGTTCAACGCGACGGCAGCAATCCAACGCTGATGTATGGGTACGGCGGCTTCAACATCAGCATCGAGCCGCAGTTCAGCACGTCGCTGATGCCGTGGCTGGAACAGGGTGGCGTATATGCTCTGGTGAACCTGCGCGGTGGCGGCGAATACGGTGAAGAGTGGCACAAGGCCGGAATGTTGGAGAAAAAGCAAAATGTGTTCGATGATTTTATTGCAGCCGCCAACCACCTCATAGCCAGAAAATATACGTCGAAAGAAAAGCTCGCCATCAGGGGAGCCTCCAATGGCGGATTACTGGTGGGTGCGGTGATCAATCAACGGCCCGACCTGTTTAAGGTGGCGATAGCGGAGGTAGGCGTGATGGACATGCTGCGCTTCCAGCATTTTACCATCGGCTGGAACTGGACCGCGGAATACGGCAGCAGCGACGACAAGAAGCAGTTTGAAACTCTGTACAAGTATTCGCCGCTGCATAACATCCGGAGCGACGTTGAATACCCGGCCACCATGATCGTTACCGCCGATCACGACGACAGGGTGGTGCCGGCCCATTCCTTTAAATACACCGCCACGCTGCAGGACAAATACAAAGGGAAAAATCCCATATTGCTGAAAATTGACACGAATTCGGGACATGGGTACAGCAGTATCGTAAAGAATATCGAACTTGCTTCCGACATATACAGTTTCATCCTTTTTAACATGAACGCGTTGTGGAAGGATGTGGAATAAAATAACACACGGATGAAAATAATGGTGACAGGCGCCAACGGTCTCCTCGGCCAGGTGCTGATCAAACAGCTTGTGGAAAAGAAATATCCTGTAGTGGCTACCGGTAAGGGGCCCGGCAGGCTCATCGTGGCGGCATTGGAAGGGTATGAGTACAAAGAACTGGATATTACCGACGGCCCTGCGGTGGAAGAATTTGTACTGTATGAAAAGCCTTCGCTGATTGTGCATGCCGCTGCCATGACGCAGGTTGACCAATGTGAACTGGACAAGCAGGCGTGCTACAATGTAAATGTGACTGCCACGCGGTTTCTACTGGATGCGGCGAAAGTGGTGAAGGCGCGGTTTATTTTTGTTTCTACTGATTTTATTTTTGACGGTAACGGCGGACCGTATAAAGAAGATGACGAGCCGGCACCAGTGAATTATTATGGCGGCACGAAGCTGGTGGCCGAGAAGGCGGTGATGGAATCGGGATTGGACTGGGCGATTGCGAGAACGATTTTGGTGTATGGATCGGTACCGACTACGGGCCGCACGAATATTATCGCCTGGATCAAGCAGAACCTGCAGAACAAGGTGCAGATAAAGATGGTGACCGACCAGTTGCGCACCCCCACGTTTGTACATGACCTGGCGGCGGGGATTATTTTGATGATAGAGAAGAATGCGAAAGGTATTTATCATTTATCTGGCGAAGAGAAGATGACGCCTTATGAGATGGCCATCGAGACGGCGAAGTTTTTTGGGTTCGAGGAGGGGTTGATCGCGAAATCATTGTCGCCGGATATCCGGCAACCTGCTGTGCGTCCCCCGCGCACGGGTTTCGATATTTCAACAGCGAAGAAGGAGTTGGGTTTTAAGCCGGTGAGTTTTAGCGAGGGCTTGAAGAAGATGTTTTTGTAAGGGTCCCCCGGTCCCTTCGGGAGGTATATCTCGCAAAGGCGCAA
>CBIGXK010000214.1:0-6798 GCA_966193805.1 uncultured bacterium
CCGAACGTCACCCCCCCCCATCGAATTACTGATGTTTAAGTTATACCTTTTTTGCTGAGATTTATTCGTCCAGCCCGGGACTGCAGCTGATAGGCGATATGTCGATCAGGATATATTCTTTAGCCAGCATAACAGAAAACCCCTTGTACGCTGGTTTTACGTTTATTTCTATTCTATAAAAAGATTTTGCTCTTAAGATCATCACTGACTGCAAAAAAGATTTCTGTTCGCTGAGGTGGACGATGAACGGATTGTGACGCAACGAAGATGCCCAATGAACCGGTCTCCGTACCGACCGCATTGATCTATTATACCAACACCGTGTAGATCCGGCTGTTCAATAAAGACGATGGAAGAAAATGAGAGGTCGCATATTCTCGCGGCGTTAAAAAAAGGCAACGGTAAGATCTGGGGTCCGGGAGCAGCAACCGAACTCTTGAATCTCCCACCTTCTATATTGAAATCAAAAATGACAAAATTAGGCATTAAGAAATCGTTTGTAAATTAGGAAAGATTCGAGCGGTGACTGCTCGCCGACCACATTACCATGACAGGAACAGTACTTTCAAATAAATAAATATTTACAGCTGGTAGGTTCAGGACTAACTTTGGCCATTCGCTAAATTCAATTGTTTCTTATTACAATAGGATCTGCGATGCCATTCAAATCATAAACGATTTTGCCTGCGCGTATGGTCAATTCGCACTCCAGCTTTTTATCTCCCGTTATTTTATACCCGGTATTATCAAAAAAGCCATATTTCCCTTTTTGAATGCTGAATACAGCAACATCGGCCACTCCGCCAACGGTCAGGTTGCCGAGTTCATCGTGCTTGATCTCATGAGCGGGATTGGATGTGGTCAGTTTTATCAATGTGGGCATGTCTATTCCCAGGTTTAAGAATTTTGACATCACGTTTAACAGATCTTTCAGCGCGCCATTATAACCGCCATGATTCCGGTCGGTGCTGATCGAATTAGGGATGAATCCTTCCTTTAAAGCAGGTATTGCCTGAGAGAAGGCAAAACTTGCCGCGCCATGGCCAACATCAAAAATGACGCCTTTTTTCTGTGCTTCCCAGACAAATGGTTTCACTTTTTTCGTTATCGTGTCTACAATAAATTCCCTGCTCTTCAACTGTGCAAAGCAATGCGTAAAAATATCACCCGGGCGAAGCACCTGCAGCAATAATGTGTCGATCGAAAGCGGCGGGTGTGCTTCTCCGAAATCAACCATCAGCGGAACGTTCGCCGACCGTGCCGCTGCTGCGGCACGGCGAGACGCTTCCCAACCGCCGCCGAAATGAGCAGTTTTAATTCCGACGATCAGATCCGGATGTGCTTTAGCAAATGCAGCGGTCTTCGCCGCATCCATTTCATTGACATCCTGTTCCGGCTTTCCCTTCATGCCCGTTGCCACAATATTCAGGAATGCAAGCACCCGGGTTTGTGATCTGTCGATTGTGTTCTTTTTCAGGATGTCAAATGTTTTCCATCCGGATGTTCCTGCGTCAACGGTTGTTGTTATGCCGTCCCGGAAAGTAACAACGTCGGGCATGGGATCGCCCGGGCGAATATCGGGACTAACATGGGAGTGAATATCTACCAGGCCCGGAGTCACGTATAAACCGCGTGCATCCACCACCTGCCTGGCTGTTTCTGAAGCGATATGTTTGGCCACTTTCAGAATTTTGCCACCTCCTATCGCCACATCCATTGGGGCGTTGATGGCATTCTTTGGATCAATGACATGCCCTCCTTTGATAACGATATCATAGGTCTGGCTGAAGACCGGGGCCTTCGCTGACAGAAAGAAGCAAAATGCGAATAAGCAGGTTTTAAAGTTTCTCATTGATGTATCTTACTTTATTTAAACTCTCTAAAAATAACATTCCTTATGCACATAGGTTTGGGAATCGCATGTGTCACAAAATCGAGTATTCCAAAATAAAATAGCTATGCCGCTTTGTGGTGTACATGACAGCCGCCGTGGTATTAATTAGCTGGTTAAAGAACTGATTGCTTTCTCAATTCTCTTCGTTTTTGTTTCTTCGGTTTTCGCATCCGAAACGGAAAGCGCTATTGCCTTTTTCTTGCTCGGTGCAAGTTTCTCAAACGCCGCTTTCGCAGTTTTGTTTTTACTAAATGCAGCTTGCAATTCGGCAGGTAATTCTACAGTTCTTGGTTCGGTGTCCAATGCTACAGTCACTTCCAATGTGTCGCCTCCTTTTACCTCTGCATTTTTTCGGTTTTCGGCACTTAAGCTTATCATAAACCTGTCGCCCATTTTGCCCACGGCACTGCGATAGGTGTAGCCGTTAAGTGTAACCTTTACCAAAGGTTTTTTGCCGCCGCCTAGTTTATCCAGCGTTGCGTCGGGAACATGAATACCGGTGTTGTTGCCCGTTTGAGCGATTGTGGTTTTGTACTTTACTTCCATAGTGGTGTTATTTTATTCGGTGATTGCTGTGCGCGACATTTCATGCCGCAAAATGGACTAACTTGAAGAGACTGCAAAATATCTCTTCATGTATGAAATATTTTTTGAATCGCTGAAAAGTAAAGCTGGCTTCCACGACGAGGATTTGGCCCTTGTCAAAACGCATCTTACACCCAAAAAGCTGCGCAGGAAACAATACCTTCTGCAGGAGGGCGACGTATGCAAAAATATTGCCTTTGTGGAAAAAGGAGCCCTTCGAACATATACTGTAGATGAACTCGGAACAGAACACATTCTGCAATTTGCCCTGGAAGGATGGACGATTTCGGATCTATACAGTTTTTTGACCGGGGAGGCATCAACTTACAACATTGATGCGCTGGAAGCCGCCGAACTGGTGCTTGTCAGCAAAGCTGCACATGAGGAAATGCTGCAAACGATCCCTAAGTATGAAACCTACGTTCGCCTGCAGGTAACAGGCGCCTACATAGCACTGCAAAGACGCATCACATCTGTACTGAGCCTGACAACAGAAGAACGGTACAAAAACTTCACGGCCACTTATCCAAACATTGTTCAACGCGTGCCGCAGCACATGATCGCTTCATTTATGGGCCTCACACCCGAAACACTTAGCCGCGTCCGCAAGAGGATGGCCGGCGGCCAAAAGCGTTGACTTAAGTCAATGGTTTTTCCTGCCTAAAGGCAATGGAAGAGGGCACCTCCTGATAGTAGCTTTGTGTCATAAAAATAAGCGTATGAACACAAAACAAACCATAGCCATTATCGGAGCCACAGGAAGCATGGGTTCCGCTATCTCAAAAAGCCTTGCAAAAGGTAACTACCGACTTCTTCTTTGTGCGAATCAATCGGATAAAGCCCGGGCATTGGCACAGAAAATTAAAAAAGACAATCCTGCTGCCGATGTGGAAAGCCTCGATTGCACGGTGAATGCCAGCTGGGAAGCCGATATTATTATCTCTGCCGTGCCATACCACGCGGAAAAGGAAGTGGTTTCAAAAATAAAAGAAGTGGCCAATCAGAAGATTGTTATCAGTATCGCCAACCCGCTCAATGAAACCTATAACGGACTGGTTACCGCACCGGATACCAGCGCCGCTGAAGAACTGCAAAAGTTGCTTCCGCACGCTAAAGTGGTGAAGGCGTTTAATACCACATTCGCAGCCGATTTTTCCACGCCGGTCATCGCTGGTAAACAAGTGGATGCTTTCCTAGCAGGCAATGATGAGGACGCCCTGGAAACGGTGAAAGAATTAGTGAGCACAGCCGGTTTTAGGCCAATCGTTGCGGGAGATCTTTCCGTGAGCAGAACACTTGAAAATATGCAGCTTTTGCTGATACAGCTCGGCATGAAATACAATTACAACTGGCTCGCCGGCTGGAAAATATTGCACAACTAATCAACCAACATTTTGTCAAATAAATCAAACGACGTGAAGAAATTAACGATTATTCTATCAGCATTCTTTGTTCTAAGTGCCTTTACAGCGCTACCGGATGTATGGAAAAATGACCCTCCTCATTCGCAGCTTGGATTTACGGTCGACCACCTCGGCATTGCTGACGTATCGGGAGTGTTTAATGATTTTGACGTGACGGTCAATTCTTCAAAACCCGATTTCAGCGACGCCGTATTTGAACTTAACGTAAAAGTGACCTCCCTGGACACACGAGTTGAAGCAAGAAATAACCACCTGAAAAGCGCCGATTTTTTTGATGCGGAAAAATATCCAACCATGCATTTCAAAAGCACCGCTATCAAAAGCACAGGGAAGAATAAATATGAACTGACAGGGGATCTGACCCTGCATGGCATTACGAAACCGGTGACAATGAGTTTGGAGTATCGCGGAACAGTTGAAAACCAGATGAATAAAAAACAAACGGCCGGGTTCCAGGTAACAGGTGTTATCAAACGATCGGATTTTAGCCTCGGCAACGGCTTCCCTCCTCCAATGATCAGCGATGAGGTGCGGATTAAAGCCGACGGTGAATTTGTACAATAATTGCGGGATAATTATTTCACATTTAAAACACTTTTATGAAACTACTGGAAGGAAAAGTAGCCATTATTACCGGAGCAGGCTCTGGTATTGGTAAAGCAGCAGCCGAATTATTTGCTAAAGAGGGAGCAAAAGTGGTTGTGTCTGATATCAATGAAGCAAATGGAAAAAGTGCTGTCGACGAAATTAAAAAGAACGGGGGAGAAGCGTTTTTTATCAAAGCAGATTCTTCAAAACCAGAAGATAACGAGGCGCTGATAAAGCAAACGGTTGAAAAATATGGCGCATTGGACATTGCCGTGAACAACGCCGGTATCGGCGGACCGCTGGCAATGACCGGTGAATATCCGATTGACGGATGGCAAAAGGTGATCGGAATTAATTTATCCGGCGTGTTTTACGGATTAAGATATCAGATTCCCGCTATGCTTGAAAAGGGAGGAAGTATTGTCAACATTGCTTCGATACTGGGAAGCGCGGGAACGAAATTATCTCCGGCCTACGTTGCAGCCAAACATGGCGTGTTAGGATTAACAAAAGCTGCCGCCCTGGAGTATGCGGATAAAAATATCCGGATTAACTCAGTGGGTCCGGGATACATAAAAACGCCGCTGGTAATGAATTCACTTGACAAGAATGCCCTGGACGCTCTGGTGGGCCTGCATCCAATGGGACGGCTCGGTGAGTCGGAGGAAATTGCTGAATTGATTTTATGGCTCGCCTCGCCAAAGTCGTCTTTTGTAACCGGATCGTACTACCCGGCAGACGGTGGCTATTTGGCCCAGTGATAAAGCTCATCGTTACGCATTGCTGGAAAGGATTTGTGAAGCATGGTCCTAGGCAGTGCGTAACTTTTTTTTACACCATGCTGCAGACGTGTTTGCCAAAAGGAATTGGCGGTGATGCGCCTGGTAGGATATGTTGTATTATTCGTTGAGGGAAACGGGAAATATTCTGCGGATTATTTGTTGCAACGAAAACCGCTGGCAGGATATCGTTCGCAATTCAAGCGTGAGGATCGGACCCTGTCGGCTTATTAATGACTAGCGCTTACCTGCGTATTTCCAGTTTTTTCAGCATCTCGTCGGTTACGGGATTGCTGTAAATGCCATAGGCGTTCACGAGCAGGCCCTTCAGTTTCTTGCTATCGGAGGAAATCGCGTAAAGAATCGCTGAATCTGACGGATTGCTTTCGCCTTCAAACCGAAAAAATTTATCCACCTTAAATTCATCGGCAAAGACCTTGAACTGGCCGTTGCGGCACTCGAGGCAGTTTTCCTGCAGATTGAAGTCTTCAGTATAGCCCTCCTTGCGCAATTCGTTCATCGTTTCCGACAGTGTGGGATAACTTTTCATCTTTTTTTATAAATGTAGCAGGTTTTTTTGCTTCTCCCGCCTTCTTCAGTCAAATTTTTGGCTGGTGCCCGACTAAAGAATGATGACGCAAACAACACCGTAAAAAGTCGTTTCGGGCACCGGCAGAATTCCTCTTTCATGGCTACGTTTGTACTGTAAACGATTAAAACTTACATTATATGGCAACCACTACAACAAGGAAAGTAATTCTGTCCATGCAAATGACGCTCGACGGTTTTGTTGCGGGTCTCAACAATGAAATGGATTGGATAAAGTCGAGTGATGATGAATGGAACATAATTTTTAACGATTTGGAATCGGTGGATACCTTATTGCTGGGAAGCAAGATGTATCCAGAGTATGTCACCTTCTGGAAGTCACAACTGACTGACCCTTCAGCGGATAGGAACCTGGTGGAATTTGCCAAAATCGCCGAAAAAACGCAGCACATCGTTTTTTCGAAAACGATGAAGGACGTTGCCTGGGGAAACACCCGGATTGCCACAGATGCTTTGAGTGAGATCAAAAAGCTGAAGCAGCAGCCCGGCAAAAATATCGTAGCATGGGGCGGCGCGACCTTTGCATCATTTTTAATAAATACCGGACTAATCAATGAATACTGGTTGACTGTGAATCCGATATTGCTTGGAGAAGGAAAACCTTTATTCAAAGATGTAAAAGTCAGAAAGGACCTGGAGTTTATTCATTCGCAACCGTTGCAGTCGGGGATGGTCACGCTCAGGTATAAGTCGAAGTAAAAAATGAACCATGGCGGCAAAATTCAAAGTAGGCGATGAAGTAGGCTGGAACTCGGAAGCGGGAAGAGTTTCGGGAACGATCATCAAAGTGCACACAAAAAACTTCAATTACAAAGGTTACACCCATCATGCAACGGAAGATGATCCTCAGTATGAAATTAAGAGCAGTAAGTCTGATCATATTGCCGCTCACAAAGAGGCGGCACTAACGAAGATTGCA
>CBIGXK010000215.1:0-6792 GCA_966193805.1 uncultured bacterium
CTCATGCTGTGGGGCCTTGGGGTGGGCTATGTGATTTCAGGGATGTATTTCGGGTGGAACCTGGGGCTCGAAAAAGGCGGCACAGGAGGGCTCGCCATTGCCACATTCTTTATCATTATCCTCTACGTTTCGTTTACGTTTTCCTACACCGAACTGGCTTGTGCCATACCGAAGGCGGGGGGAGTGTTCGACTATGCGCGGCGCGCCCTGGGGCGCGACATTGGTTTTGTTGCCGGCATGGCACAGATCATAGAATTCGTGTTTGCACCGCCGGCCATTGCCGCTGCCATAGGCGCGTACTTTCATATTTTCCTGCCGCAATTTTCGGTGACGAGCATCGCCATCACGGCATACTTGTTATTTACGGCACTCAACATTTATGGCGTTCGGGCGGCGGCCATCTTCGAATTGATCATCACGTTCTTCGCCGTATTCGAGCTGCTGTTGTTTGCCGGGATCACTTTACCGCATTTTGAATGGTCGAATGTTGCACACAACGCCTTTCCATCGGGGTGGATGGGCATTTGGGCGGCCATACCTTTTGCCATCTGGTTTTTCCTGGGGCTGGAAGGGGTGGCCAACGTGGCCGAGGAAACCATCAAACCCCAAAGGAACGTATTGATCGGTTTCGGGTCGGCATTGCTGACCCTCATCATCCTTTGTGTACTCACTTTTTTGTCGTCGACCGGTGTGGCAGGGTGGGAGGCTATCGTTTATCCTTCGCCGGGAGCGCCACCGTCGGATTCACCGCTGCCCCTGGCGTTGTCGCATATCACCGGCAATAGCGGCTGGATGTATCATTTGCTGGTAACGATCGGGCTCATGGGACTGGTGGCGTCGTTTCACGGCATTATTCTTGCCGCTGGCAGAGCCACCTTCGAATTTGGAAGGGTTGGCTATTTTCCCGGGAAGATCGGAAAAATTCATTCACGCTTTAAAACGCCGTCGAACGCTCTGCTCATCAATATGCTCGTAGGAATTGCCGCGCTGTTGACCGGGAAAACCGGTGAGATCATCATCATGGCCTGCTTCGGCGCGCTTTCTCTTTATATCGTCTCGATGATCGCCATGCTGACGCTGCGCAAAAAAGAACCGGACCTGCCGCGGCCGTTCAGGGTGCCGCTGTACCCGGTGCTGCCTATTACCGCACTCGTGGTATCTTCGATTGCGTTCATTGCGATGACCTCGCTCAACCTGGTAATTGCCATGATCTATTTTGGTTTGCTGGCCCTGTCGTTTGCGGGGTTCAGGATCTTTTCAAAACGCAGCAACGATGCACAATAATTTATCGTTCAAAGACATCAGCCGCCTGCTTGCAGACAGCAGCGCAAATAAGGTAAAGCTCGCCGTGTCCGACATTGATGGCATCCTGAGAGGGAAGTTCATATCCATGGATAAGTTTCGGGCGGTGGCCGAAAAAGGATTCGGGTTTTGCGACGTGATCTTTGGATGGGACGCCGCCGATGTGGCCTACGACAATTCATCGGTCACGGGCTGGCACACAGGATATCCCGATGCCACCGCGATCATCGACTTCAACTCCTACCGCAACGTTCCCTGGGAACACGACGTTCCCTTTTTCCTCGCAGATTTCGGAGATGCTAACGGCGACGGATATCCCATATGTCCACGTTCGTTGCTGAAGCGCATTGCGAAACAATCGGTCGATGCGGGATACGTGCCCCGCTTTTCGCAGGAGTTCGAGTGGTTCAATTTCAAAAATACCAGCGAGGACCTCCATGAACAACAGTTCAGGAACCTGCGGCCCATCACACCCGGCATGTTCGGCTATTCGGTGCTGCGCGCATCACAAAACAGCGCCTTCTTCCGCGACCTTTTTGACTTGTTAACGAAATTCAGGGTGCCCATAGAAGGACTGCACACCGAAACCGGTCCCGGCGTTTATGAGGCGGCAATATTATACGCCGATGTGGTTGAAGCTGCCGACCGCGCCATTCTTTTCAAGACAGGTGTGAAGGAGATCGGCATGCGCCATAATATTCTCGCGAGCTTCATGGCCAAGTTCAACGAGCAACTGCCGGGATGCAGCGGCCACGTGCACCAAAGCTTGTGGAACGCGCAGGGAACAACAAATCTTTTTGCTGCAACGGGCGATAAAAAGATCAGTCCGCTGATGGAAAGCTACATCGCCGGGCAACTGCACTGCCTGCCCTTCATATTGCCCATGTATGCTCCCAATATCAACAGCTATAAAAGGCTCGTGGAAGGGGCCTGGGCGCCTACCACCATCACCTGGGCATTCGATAACCGCACCACGGCACTGCGCGTGCTGTGCGGCGGGTCGGCATCAACACGACTGGAAACGCGTGTTGTTGGCTCCGATTCAAATCCCTATCTCGCAATGGCCGCATGCCTTGCCTCGGGCCTTTACGGCATAAAAAACAATTTGAAGCTGGATATTCCGCCAACAACCGGCAGCGGATATGCCAACGCCTCGCACGGATTGCTTCCAAAAAATTTGCATGAGGCCACACAGGCAATGAAAAATTCCGCCGTAGCCAAAGAATTGTTCGGTGAAGAGTTTGTGCAGCACTTTGCCGGCACGCGCGAATGGGAATGGCGGCAGTATGCAAAAGCGGTCACCGATTGGGAGCTGAAACGATACTTCGAAATCATTTAATTCTCCAAAAAAATGGACTTTAATACTATCAGGCAATATAATTTTCCTACTACCATACGGTTTGGCGCAGGCGCCATAAAAGAATTGCCGGCGCATTTAAAGAGCGTGGGACTAAACAGGGCGCTGATCGTAACCGATCCGAACGTGGCCACGCTCGATTTTTTACGCAACATCAAAAGGGATCTCGAAGTCAACGGTATCAGTACCGAAGTGTTCAGCGAGCTGCATAAAAATCCGGTTAAATCGGATGTGCTGCGCGGCGGAGAAATGTACAAGTCGACCGGAAGAGATTGTATCATCGGCATCGGCGGTGGTGCAGCGATGGATGTGGCGAGGGCGATAACGCTGCACGTCAACCATCCGCGCGACCTGTTCGACTACGACGACCTGATTGGCGGTGATAAATATGTTACGGAAGAGGTTCCGTATTTCATTACGGTGCCCACCACCAGCGGCACCGGCAGTGAAGTGGGCCGCAGCGCGATCATTTCAGAAGATGACACGCACCGGAAGAGAATTTTGTTCTCACCGAAGCTGCTCGCGAAAATTGTTTTCGCCGACCCGCAGCTCACCATGGACCTGCCGCCGTTTATTACAGCGGCTACGGGCATGGATGCGCTCACGCATAATATGGAGGCCTACATCGCCAAAGATTATCACCCCATGTGTGAAGGCATTGCACTGGAAGGCATTTCAATCATCAGCCAGTCGCTGAAAAAAGCAGTGAACGATCCCGACCTTGCATCGAGAAGCAAGATGATGATCGCTTCGCTGATGGGCGCAGTTGCCTTTCAAAAAGGACTCGGCGTGGTACATTCACTCGCTCATCCGCTTTCTTCACTATTGGATACGCACCATGGGCTGGCCAATGCCGTTATGCTGCCGTATGGAATGGCATTCAATATCGAAGGATGTGAGGACCGGTTCAGGAAAATGGCCTGGGCCATGGGGTTAAAAAAGAAAAGCGGTAAATCTGTTGTGGAGCACTTGTTCACGCTCAATAAAAAAATAGGCTTGCCCCGGCGGCTGAATAAAATAGGAGTGGAGGCACAGCATATAGAAAAGCTTTCCGACCTGGCGGTTGCAGACTTTTGCCATCCCAATAATCCCAAGCCGGTAATGCGCGACGACTTCAGGAGAATGTACCTCGAGGCGTTGTAATCAACAATTCAAATTGTAAACAATGAAAGTCATTAACCCGGCCACGGAGGAAGTGCTTGCCGAATTGCATGAGGACACAAAAGAGTCGGTGGCAAAAAAATACGAAGCGCTGAAAGAAGGCCAGCGTGCCTGGGCAGAAATGCCGTTAAAAGAGAGAATTGCGTGCATCGAGCGCTTTTATGAACGCCTGGAGAAAGATAAACAGGAACTCGCCGAAACACTCACCAGCGAAATGGGCAAACCGCTGAAAGAATCATTCAATGAACTTAACGGCGCGCGCTCGCGGGTAAAATTTTTTATTGACCACTCAGAAAAATACCTGGCAGATGAATGGATAACAACCGAAGGCGCCACGAGAGAAAAAATCGTGTATGAGCCATTGGGTGTTGTTGCGAATATTTCTGCATGGAACTATCCCTACCTGGTAGGTGTGAATGTTTTCATTCCCGCACTTATTGGTGGCAATGCCGTACTGTACAAGCCTTCTGAATATTCCAGCTTAACGGGCATGCACATTCAGAGCATGCTGTATCAATCGGGAGTGCCCGAAAATGTTTTTGAAACGGTGATTGGGAAGGGAAGTGTTGGTGAATACCTGCTCGAACTGCCGTTGAACGGCTATTATTTTACGGGGAGTTATAAAACTGGAAAATACATTGCCGAAAAGGTGGCTGGCAGGCTTGTTCCCTGCCAACTGGAGCTGGGCGGGAAGGATCCGATGTACGTGATGGACGACATCAAAGACATTCAGGCGGTGGCATCCGCGGCGGTGGAAGGCGCAGTGTATAACAACGGCCAAAGTTGCTGTGCAGTTGAACGGATATATGTACACGAAAATATTCATGATAAGTTTGTCGACGCTTATGTGCGGGAACTGAAGAAACTGAAGCCGGGCGATCCTATGAACAGCTCGACGGATGTGGGTCCTCTTAGCAGGAAAGAGCAGTTGCAATTTTTGGAGGTGCAGGTGAAAGATGCCGTCGCAAAAGGAGCAACGTTGCTGGCCGGTGGTAAGAAAGTTGACGGCAAAGGTTATTTCTTTGAGCCGGCGGTGCTGACGAATGTTCATCACAACATGAGTATCATGAAGGAAGAATCGTTCGGCCCGGTGGTGGGCATACAAAAAGTTTCGGGCGATGATGAAGCGGCGGCATTAATGCAGGATACGCCCTACGGACTTACGGCCGCGGTGTATTCATCGAGTTTTGAACGGGCCGAGAAGCTCATGAAAAAAATGAACACCGGCTCGGTGTACTGGAACTGCTGCGACCGTGTTAGCGCAACGCTGCCCTGGTCGGGAAGGGGTAATTCGGGCCTGGGCAGCACGCTGTCGTATCACGGCATACGTGCATTTGTTCAGCCGAAGGCTTATCACATCAGGGGATGAAAGGAGACGGGAGAAGTTATCAGAATAACATTCCCACAATGCCAAACAACGCCTTCACCATCATCAATCCGTCAATAACGATGAGATAATAAAAAATCGATCTGCGGTTGTGCATCGAATAGGCCACCATCAGCAATAAGATGAAGGGGATGGTATTCATGATCATCCGGGCCACCGTAAAATGCCTTACGAACCCGTAGATGATATACGACGCGAGGCCCATGATGCACAACGGTATCAGGATAACGAAAATCGTTTTTCTCAATCCCGCTTTCACCACGAATGTTTTTAGCTGCTGGTTGTGGTCGGCGGCGTAATCTTTTATGTCGAACATGATGCAAAGCACCGTGATGAACATAAAATTCTTGACAAATAAAAAGCCGCCCCACCAGTCCATCGCATAAACCACTTTCTTTTCTATTTCATGAAACACGAGTGGGTAAACGGTAACGAGCCCCGCCCAAACAAAACCGATGATAAAGGGTTTTAGCCAACCTACCTTCCTGAGGCTGATGCGCCCGAATGACGTATGGTTAATGCCGTAATACAGTCCGGAAACGAACGGAAATACCAGCAGCAGGCCCCAGTCGTACCACGGCAGGGTAAGAATGTAGCTGACGTCTCTTAACAGCAGTAAAAGAGGATAAATTACCGCGATCAAAGTAAGCGTCACCTGGCTGGCAAATACTACTTTTCTTTTATTCCAATACCATTGCGACCGCGGATTGTTTGACCCTGTCTTTTTTTCGGTGATGTAGGCCTTTGTGTAGTAGAGAACCGTTACCGAAAAAATAAAGATGTAGAAGAGGATGGAGTTGAGTTCGTATTCGAATTGCAGTGCTGCTTCGATGGATAGCGCCACGGCGCAGAGTCCGTAAAAATAATTGCTGAAAAAGATGTAAGCGATAATTGACCTGTTCGACCGTAGATATGCGATTGCTCCCTTCAATGTCGTTAATTTTGCCTGGTTGATGCCGCTCGGAAATTACGTCATTGCGGCAATATCGCACAGATGCATGTTCAAAAGCGAACACATTTGAAGTGTGCATTGATGTTTATACGCTGATAATCAGTTGGTGGTATAATTGGCATTGCATTTAGTCGAACACACCAAACGGCACCCCAAACTATGTTCAAAAATTATTTCATCACCGCCTGGCGGAACTTTTGGAAAAACAGGACCTTTTCGCTCATCAACACAATCGGCCTGGCGTTGGGCATGGCCTGCAGCCTGTTCATCATGTTATGGGTAAAAGATGAAAAAAGTGTTGATGCTTTTCATGCGAATAAGGACCGGTTGTACAGCATTTATGAGCGCCAGTACTACGATGGAAAAATATCCGCTTTTTATGGGGGGCCGGGTAAGTTGGGGGAAGAGCTGAAAAAAAAGATACCTGAAATAGAATACGCCTCGGGCATGTCGGGCGGTGATGTATGTGCATTCGCTGCCGGCGATAAAAGTTTGAAATTTGAGGGGACGAATGTGGGCAATGATTTCCTGAAAATGTTCAGTTTTCCGTTGCTGGCGGGCGACAAAAATGCGGCGTTAAATTCACCGGTCAGTATTGCCATTTCGAAGAAGATGGCCGATGCGTTTTTCGGC
>CBIGXK010000216.1:0-6768 GCA_966193805.1 uncultured bacterium
GCTCAAGCCGATCCGCACCGTGCATGCTTCGGTGAAACTCGATAATAAATTGCCGGATCTTTCCTGACTGCAACATTTCATGATGCTCGAGATCCGAAAGAATGTCTATTTCAGCTCCTTCCACATCTATTTTTACCAGCTCGATATTTTCAAAACGCTGCAAAAATCCGGACAACCTGGTGGCGCGTACTTCCTCGGTTAGTGCGTTGCGGTTCGTTGCTTCAAGAGAAGCATTGATGACAGAATCCGCCACATGCAGAGTCATCGCGCGGTCAACGTTCGACAAAGCGTTTTCATGAATGAATACATTGTTCAGTTTGTTTTCTTCTATATTTCTTCGGAGAAAATAGAGTGCTTTGCTGTATGGTTCAAAACAATGAATAACTGCATCGGGAAACAATGATCTGAAGTATAACGCGGATATGCCGATGTTCGCACCGCAGTCAATAATGACGGGCGATTTTATTGATGCTGCGAAATGGTACTCCTGGTCCACAAATTTCTCTTTGATCAGTTGGCTGGCGACGGCATGGGCGGGGGCATGAATGATGAATCGTCCGAGCCGGACATGCACGCTGCCCGTTTTCTTTCCGAATCTTTTGGACAATGCAAGAGTAACCAGCGCACGCAACAAGGCAAAGCGCGACACCGCAGGGTTTCTTTTGAAGGCGGCGACTAAAAATGGTTTGACGAGTGTAAAAAGCATTTGCGTGCGCTTCAATGCTTGTTACTTCTTTGTCTTTTGCGCTTCGGCTTCTCTTGCAGCGAGCAGGTAAATCAGCGAAGCGGTGCCGTCCATCGTCGGTTCGTTGGTGCTGTAATCGCCGAAATCGTCATGATACACTGCCAGGTCGCTCTGAAACTGCGCATATTGATCGGGGTTATATAGCCTGAGGCCGATCAGGTTTTTGAAGATGCTGGTGTAAACCGGGCCGTCAACGAGGCCACCGTCGATTGGGTAATTTTTCAGGTGGGTGAATGAAGAATGTGGATCCACCGGCGTGTCGCCCCAAGCCGGTAATCCATACACCATGGATGTGCCCCAGGGGTTACATCCAAAGAGCCAGTCGAAATTGGCTTGTGCCAGTTCGTCGTACTGTGCGTTGCCGGAAAGTTTTTTATACCAGTAGCACTGAATGGCAAAGGAGGTGGTGAGATTGTTGCTGCACCAAATGAAAGGTATCGCCCGGTAAAAAGCATTTTTTTCAGCTTTTTCCCATACCCGGTTGATGCCGTCCCTGTAATAATTGATCACTTGCGTTTTATCGCCGCCTTTCAATCCTTTTGCAAGCTCGTAATGCCCGAGGTTGATAAAGGGGTACCACTGATAGTGTTTGGCGGTGTCTGCCCCGAGCCAGGGTGTTACCGGTTCTTGCTGTGCGTATTTCCCGGCCTCATCATAACGCCTGAGCCACGCGGCCGCCAGCTCCATATCGTCCACCCAGTTGTCCTCTGCATAGATGTAAGGAGACAAAACAGAAACCGTTTGTGTAACGCCTGGTTTTTTTAAAGCAAAGGCATAGGCCGATGCAGCTTTACGGGCCAGTGTTTTACTATAGGTTTTGTCGGTTCGTTTATACAGTTCGGCGCCGAGCGAAAAGGCGCTGCTGAATTTGGCGGCGGTTGACGAGGTCCCCTTTGTGTCGTTCATGAACTTTCCTCTTTGCTGCGGTTCGCCATTGATAAAATATACCGGGCGTTCATAGCCACGGTTGTACTGGCTGTCTTGTTTGGGAATGCGCATGGAGATGTGATCCCTGTCGTCGGCGATCTGGTTGAAGAGCCATTCATCTTTCGGATGCATCTTCAACAGCCAGTCGAGTCCCCATTTCGCTTCGTCGAGCACATCAGCCACGCCGTTTTTCCCGTCGAGGCCGTTCGATTGTTTGGTATCGGTGAATACTTTTGAGAAGTCGCGGTAAGCGGCGAGCAGGTGATAGGTAGCGTTGGCTGAAGTTGTAGAATACTGGAGATAGTCGGTGGCATCGTGCCATCCTCCCACTACGTCTATGTGCGTGCTGTCAGGAAGGCCCGCATCTTTTCCATACAGCACGTAGCCGTCATGCGTATGGCAGCTATCTTTAAGAAAGGGATTAAACCCGGTGCGTTGCTGGCGCATGTACCTCAAGCAGAAATCGGCTGCTCCCTTGTACACGTCATTGTTAATGCTGAAGTACGGTGATTTGGCCCCACCTGCCGAAATGCAGTAAATGCCCGGTTTTTTAAAAGATGAAAAGTTGAGGCGGTACGTTTGCGAAAAAGGGCCGTAGGCGCCAAATGCTGTACCTGCCTTGCTTGTAAAAACTGTTTTACCGGAGATTGAATCGATCACTGAAAATTCGCTGATGCTTTCATTTACCTTGCCGCACCAGATGGCTACTTTAATTCCCGACGGCGTATAGCCCAACATGTTTATTCTTATCCACGCGTTCTCCTGAGCCTGCAGCAAGGATGATGATATAAGAAAGATCAATGCAAGCGTAGCAAGCGGTCTCATAAAAAAGAAATTAAAATTTATGCATCACCTTGTCCATTTCCTGCACGATATTTTCATTATGCAAATTACCGATACTGCCTTCGTGCGTGTGCTTCAGCCCTTTTGAAAAATCGAATGAGAAGTTCCCCTTTTCAATTTGATCACCCACTGTTTTATATGCTTCGCGAAAAGGAACGCCTTTGTTCACGAGTTCGTTCACCGCCTCGACGCTGAAAATGTATTTATACTTCTCGTCTTTCAGTATATCTTTTCTAAAGCTGATATTCGAGATCATCAATTTCGTCATGTGCAAACAGGAAGTTAGTTCAGTAAACACAGGAAACAAAATTTCTTTGGTGAGCTGCAGGTCGCGGTGATAACCCGATGGAAGATTGTTCACGAGCAGTGTCAGTTCATTGGGGACCGACTGAATCCGGTTGCAATGCGCGCGCACCAGTTCGAACACATCGGGGTTCTTTTTATGCGGCATAATGCTGCTGCCCGTTGTAAGTTCGGAAGGGAAATAAATGAAGTTGAAGTTCTGGTTAAGGTACAGGCAGCAATCCATGGCAAGCTTTCCGAGCGTTGCGGCTATCGAAGCAAGTGCCTGTGCAACGATCTTTTCCGTTTTGCCCCTGCTCATCTGCGCATACACGGAATTGTGGTTTATCGTTCCGAAATGCAGCAATTCGGTGGTGAGCGTTCGGTTAAGAGGAAATGACGATCCGTAACCGGCGCCACTGCCCAGTGGATTTTTATTGGCGATGGCATAGGCGGCGGATAAAAGTTCCGCATCATCCACAAGGCTTTCGGCATATGCGCCGAGCCAGAGTCCCGCAGACGAAGGCATGGCGATTTGCAAATGGGTATACCCGGGAATAAGGATGTCCCTGTGTTTCTCGCTTTGTGCGATGAGCAGATCGAACAGGCTTCTTACTTCCTCTTTTATTTTTAAGATTTCGGCGCGCAGAAACAATTTGATATCAACCGCTACCTGGTCGTTCCTGCTCCTCCCGCTGTGTATTTTTTTGCCGGCGTCTCCGATTCTCTCTGTAAGCATCAGCTCTACCTGTGAGTGGATGTCTTCTACCCCTTCGTCTATTTTAAAGTTGCCAGCTTTTATTTCGTTTAGGATAACGCGCAATCCTGCCAACGCTTTTTCTGCCTCGTCTTTTTCCATCAGCCCCGTTTGCTGCAGCATCGTCACGTGCGCGATGGTGCCGGTAACATCATGTTCCGCCAGTTGCAGGTCAAATTCATTGTCGCGGCCAACCGTGAATGTTTCGATCTGTTGCGAGGTGTTTGTATTTTCTTTGCTCCAGAGTTTCATCAAACTTTTTTTAATATAGGATATTTTTCAGCAGGTTGATGTAAATATCAATGCCTTCTTTGATTTCTTCTGTATAAATAAATTCATCGGCCGTGTGGCTCCTGGCCGAGTCGCCGGGCCCCATTTTCAATGCCGGGAAAGGCATCAGCGCTTTGTCGGACGTGGTTGGCGAGCCGTAGTAAGTTCTTCCGAGTTTGATGCCCGATTGCACAACGGGATGACTAACGGGTATCAGCGACGACCGCATTCTCATGCTTCTGGGTTTCACTTCGGCGGTTACATTCTTCTTTATTTCAGCAAGCAATTCGTCAAAGGTGTACAATTCATTGACCCTGATGTCGGCAACAAAAGCGCATTGCGGCGGCACAACGTTGTGGGCCTTGTTATCGGTATGTATAACGGTCACCGACATTTTTACCGGACCCAAAAGTTCGGATACTTTTGGAAACTGGAAACTGCGGAACCAGTCGATATCTTTCATTGCTTTGTAAATGGCATTCTCGCCTTCGTTACGCGCCGCGTGCCCCGCTTTCCCGGTAGCCGTACAATCCAATACCAGCAGTCCTTTCTCTGCTATTGCCATTTGCATTTTCGTGGGTTCGCCTACGATGGCAAAGAAAATGTTGCCGAGGGAGGGCAGCAGTTTTTCGATGCCGTTGTGGCCCGATATTTCTTCTTCGGCTGTAGCGGCAAGCGCAATATTATACTGAAGCGAGGGCTCATTATAAAAGTGAAGAAACGTTGCCATAAGGCTTACCAGCGGGCCGCCCGCGTCGTTGCTGCCGAGGCCGAACAGCTTACCGTGTTTTTCGATCGGGGAGAAAGGATCATGGGTATATCCCTGGTTGGGCTTTACCGTGTCGTGATGCGAGTTAAAGAGAATCGTGGGCCTTGACGCGTCAAAGAATTTGTTGAATGCGAATACGTTGTTGGCGATCCGGGAATGTTCGATGCCCCGCTCGCCCAGGAAACGGGCGATGGCGCCCGCCGTCTGGTCTTCCTCCCTGCTGAATGAGGGGATGGAGATCAGCTCTTTGAGCAGGCCAAGCGCTTCGTTATAGGTATTTGTTGCGTTCATTTTTTTGGGATTGGTTATACGGCAGTCGGCAATGGGCAATGTAATTAGGATGCCGGTTGCTGTTTGCCGTTTGCCGGCTCTGTTTCCACCAGCCTTGTGCCGCATGCGCCCGCGATAAGATCGCCCAGGCGTTCGGCGCTGCCGATGATGACGGCTTTCACGCCCCTGTTAATGGCGGCAAAAGCATTTTCGAGCTTTGGAATCATCCCGGCAAAGATTACTTTTTCGGCCTTCAGCTTCTCGAAATCCGTTGCATTGATCACCGGGATCGCGGTCTCGTCATTGTCTGCATCCATCAGTACGCCTGCTTTTTCAAAACCATATACCAGCGTCACTTCGTACTTGCCGCTCATCGCTGTGGCAATTTCCTGCGCAATGGTATCTGCATTCGTATTCAGCAACTGCCCGTTGCCGTCATGGGTAATCGGGGCCACAACAACGTCGAGCTCCTGTTGCAGCAGGCTATGAAAAAAGCCGGTGTTCACTGCATCCACATCGCCCGCGAAGCCATAATCGATGGCGGCATTCACACGTTTATGCGCCATTATCGCATTTCCGTCGGCGCCGGTAATGCCCAGTGCATTGCAGCCGTGCTGCTGCAATTGTGAAACAATATTCTTGTTGATGTACCCGCCGTACACCATTGTAACGATCTTCAGCGTTTCAGCGTCGGTGATGCGCCTGCCCTCTACCAACTGCTGTTCGATGCCGAGCCTTTCCGCCATTTTCGTCGCGAGCTTTCCACCGCCATGCACCAGTATCTTCTTCTCTTTGATATGTGAAAATTCGCGAAGAAAGGCCCTCAGTTTACTATCGTTGTCAATAATATTTCCACCGATCTTGATTACGAGGAGCCTGTTCATCTTGCGAGCCCGTTTGCGTGAAGGATTTGGGACAATACGGCCTGTGCCGCCCACACGCGGTTGGAGGCCTGCAGGGTTACAATGCTGTTGGGCCCGTCGAGCACCTCGTCACTGAGTTCGATATTTCTCCTCACCGGCAGGCAGTGCATCACCTTTGCGTTGTTGGTTTGCGATAATTTTTCGTTGGTGAGCATCCAGTCGGGATCGTTGCTGTAGATTTTGCCGTAATCTTCAAACGTGCTCCAGTTTTTCACGTACACGAAGTCAGCGTTTTTGAGCGCTTCTTCCTGGTCATGGGTGATGGTGGCACCTTTGGTAAATTGCGTATCGAGTTCGTAATCTTCAGGATGGGTAATGACAAAGTCGGCGTTGCCCCAGGCGTTGATCCATTGTGAAAAGCTGTTGGCCACACATTGGGGAAGCGGCTTGACGTGCGGCGCCCAGGTGAGGACAATCTTTGGTTTTTTTGCCGGCTGCTGCGAATGTTCGGTGATGGTGATCACATCGGTGAGGCTTTGCAGGGGGTGCAGTGTTGCGCTCTCGAGGCTCACCACCGGAACGCCTGAGTACCTGATGAATTGTTTGATATAGAGTTCGCTGTAATCGTATTCCCTGTTCTTGAGCGAAGGGAACGTGCGGACGCACAGTATGTCAAAATATTTACCCATCACGGGTGCCGCGTCTTTAACATGTTCCACGGTGGTGCCGCTCATGATGGCTTCGTCTTCGAATTCGAGTGCCCAGCCTTCCTGGGTTATGTTGAACACGATTGGTTCCATCCCGAGGTTTTGCGCGGCGATCTGTGTGCTGAGGCGCGTGCGCATGCTGGGGTTTAAAAACAATAAACCGATTTTTCTGTTCTTTCCGAGTTGATGGTCCTTCAGGGGATTGGCTTTATAGTTCAGCGCTTTGCTGACGAGCGTATCTATTGAAGGAACATCGTTGGCGGAAATGAAATTTTGCATTGATAAAGAAATTTTTTTATGAATCGATAGTCATTTTTTCTCACGCCTCCCGCAAC
>CBIGXK010000217.1:0-6743 GCA_966193805.1 uncultured bacterium
TGCCGGAGAAAACTGGAACCGTTTTGTTCAGTATTGCCTGGAGCGGGAGCTGGCTGGTGTAGAGAACCTTTCGCTGATTCCCGGAAATGTGGGCGCGTCGCCCATGCAGAACATTGGCGCCTACGGCGTGGAAGTAAAGGACGTTTTTTACGACCTCGAGGCTTATCATATTGCCAAACGAAAGGTGATGACCTTCTCTGCAACAGACTGCGAATTCGGGTACAGGGAAAGCGTGTTCAAAAACCGGTATAAAAATGAGTTCATTATTTTGAGCGTGACGTTCAGGTTGAATAAGGTTCCGCAATACAACACAAGCTACGGCGCCATAGAAGATGAATTATCGAAGATGAACGAGCCGGTAAGCATACAGGCGATTTCCCGGGCGGTCGTCAATATACGCACGTCGAAATTGCCCGATCCAAAACAAATCGGCAACGCGGGAAGTTTTTTTAAGAATCCTGCCGTGCCGGCAGTTAAATATGAGGAGTTGCAACGCGCCTATCCGTTATTGCCGGGATACCCGCAGGAAAATGGAATGGTGAAGCTCGCCGCGGGCTGGTTGATCGAGCAATGTGGATGGAAGGGCTACCGCAAGGGCGATGCGGGTTGCCATGCGAAGCAGGCGCTTGTACTGGTGAACTACGGGCACGCCTCCGGCCGGGATATTTTTTCCCTAAGCGAGCAGATACGGGACAGTGTGGTGAAAAAGTTTGGTGTAGTGCTGGAGAGGGAAGTGAATATTGTGTAGCGGGAAATCGGTCTCCGTCGGTGCGTCCTCCCCCGGTCCCTTCGGGACCGCCCCCTCCAGAGGGGGATACGAAATGCCTTCCCGCTGGCGGGGATCACGCTAAAACGAAAAGTGTCACTTAAATTTCCCCCGCTGGCGGGGGTGGCGCGAAGCGCCGGGGGTGGACCCTAATTAAACTCCTCTCTATCCTCCTCCTCATTATATCCCGAGGCACTTCCCAGGTTCAGCATCGATCCCATCAAATCCTTAAACTCGATCTTATTTTCAACGATCCGCTTGCTGATCAGCGAATACGCCGACAGCCCATGCAACACAAATTCCATGAGCAACGCGGCTTCCCTTTCATTGGTTTGCCTGAAGAATTTCTTCACCAGCGCATGCAGTCCGTCCACCTTGTACAATTCAGCGGTCTTCGCTTCATCGGTAATATTGAAAAACAAGTTCAGGCTGTTGCCCTTGTCGAACCATGCCTGTATGGAACGGTATGGGTTGTCGTTGACCTGTTGCGTATTTCGTTTTTTCTTCAGCGCATCCGGGTTCGGAAAGTAAATAACAAACTGTGAGCGGGTGGCTTTTTCAACAAGGTTCATCGCCACCTGGAACGGCCCTTCCTGTTCGCCCTCATACACCAATTCTATTTTACCGGTAATGGAGGGAATGATGCCCACCAGATCGCTGATCCACACCTGTGTTTCTTTTTCTTTATTGATGATCGCCCTTCTTTCTGCCGCGCTGAATGCATTTTCGAGGGCAGAGATACTGAGCCTGGCGGAGACGCCGCTCTTCTTGTCAACATATTCACTGGCGCGTGCCTCGAACGAAATCTGTTCTATCAGTCTTTTCACGAGATCGCTTACCCGTACACGTGAGCGCTGCTGCTCGTGAACGAATGCCTCCTGTTCGGTGATGCTGAGCGCCGTTTCGATCGACTTCGGATAATGCGTGAGTATTTGGCTCTGGATGCGGTCCTTCAATGGCGTAACGATCGAGCCGCGGTTCGTATAGTCTTCGGGGTTAGCCGTGAACACGAACAGGATGTCGAGTGGAATCCTGAGTTTGAACCCTCTTATCTGCACATCGCCCTCTTCGAGTATGTTGAAGAGCGCTACCTGGATGCGCGCCTGCAGGTCGGGAATTTCATTGATCACGAAGATGCTGCGGTTGCTGCGCGGAATGATGCCGTAGTGGATCACCATTTCATCGCTGAAGTTCAGTTTAAGGTTCGCTGCCTTTATCGGATCGATGTCGCCAATGAGATCGGCAACACTTACGTCGGGCGTGGCCAGTTTCTCGCCGTAGCGTTGGCTGCGGTGCATCCATTCAATGGGAGTGGCATCGCCCTTTTCTGCTATCAATTGTTTTGCATAGCGCGAAACGGGCTTCAGCGGATCGTCATTGATCTCACTCCCTGCCACGATGGGAATATATTCGTCGAGCAGTCCCGTCATCTGGCGCGCCATCCTTGTTTTTGCCTGTCCGCGCAGTCCGAGGAAAAGAATGTTATGACGGGAGAGGAGTGCCCGTTCAACGTCGGGGATCACCGTTTCTTCGTATCCGATAATTCCGTCGAAAGAGTTCTGGTTGCTCTTGAGCCTGTCGATCAGGTTTTCTCTTATTTCATCTTTTATGGATCTTGCTGTATAGCCGCTTTTCTTTAGTTCTCCTAATGTATTGATCTTGGTAATATTCATTTTATCCTCCGTGGTCCTGTTGTTTAATAAACCGTTTTTCGTTTACCGTTTTCAAAATCTCTGAATATGAAGGCGCCCAGCCGGTCGAGAGAGGCGAAGAACGCCTTGCCATTGTTTGTTTCCGTGAATTCCTGCACAAACCTTTGCAGGTAGGGATCTGTGGCGATCATGAATGTGGTGATCGGCACCTTCAGTTTCTTGCATTGCGCCGCAAGGTTGAGGCACCGGGAAGTGATCTTCCTGTCCAGTCCGAAACTGTTTTTATAATAGCGTTTGCCGATCTTCAGACAGGTGGGTTTCCCGTCGGTGATCATGAAGATCTGCTTATTCGGGTTTTTCCTTCTTCTTAAAATATCCATTGCCATTTCGAGGCCGGCAACTGTATTCGTATGATAGGGTCCCACTTCCAGGTAGGGCAGGTCTCTGATCTCGACCGGCCACGCATCATTACCGAACACAACGATGTCGAGCGTGTCTTTCGGATATTTTGTGGTGATCAGCTCGCTCAGCGCCATGGCCACTTTCTTTGCCGGTGTGATCCTGTCTTCACCGTACAAAATCATCGAGTGCGAGATGTCGATCATCAGCACAGTGGATGTCTGCGATTTGAAATCGGTTTCGCGGATGGATAGGTCATCTTCATTCATCATGAAATTATCTACTCCATGATTGATCTGCGCGTTCCGGATGGATGACGTGAAATCGATTTGTTCAACAGCGTCGCCGAACTGGAAGGGCCTGGTTTCGGGATTTTGTTCGTCGCCGAGGCCGGGCTTGTACGTTTGATGCTCGCCGGGTTTTGTTTTCTTGAGTTTGCCGAAAATTTCTTCTAGCGATTTTTTACGGATGCCCTGTTCTGTTTTCGGGGTGATCTTTATTTCGCCCAGCTCAGCATTTTCTTTGATGTACCCCTTGTCTTTCAGGTCCTCGATAAAGTCGCCCATTCCGTATCCGTCGTTGGTAACCTGGTATTCCTTGTCGAGCTGGTTCATCCAGTTCAGCGCCTCGGCCACATCGCCGTTGGTGTAGGTAAGCAGTTGCATGAAGATGTCGAGCAACTGTTCAAAAGCTGTTTTTCCTACTGCACTGGGATCGAACTTCGAAAAATTGTATCCTCTCATCTTCCTCAATTTCGTGATAAAAACTTAAAAAGGTAAAAGTTAAAACTTTTAACTTCTGCCTTATTTACCGCTGTCGATCCCGCTTTTCAGCGTATCGGATTGCGTTTCAATGCTCTTGCCAACCACGTTGTAGTCCTTTTCTAACTGGGCCAGGTGATCCAGTATCTGGTAAGTCGACAGGATGTCATACGCAAAGGTCCGTTGTTTATCCGACAAGCTGGTTCCCTTATTGTTCAGCATGCTTGCTGCCTGCACGGCCAGTTGCTGGTTATCCATGTCGCTTTCTCCCAGCGAGCGGTAGTACGCCATCTGCTGGTCGAGGTCTTTTTTTAACGATTGGTTCACTTTCTTCGCCAGTTCCATGTCGCCACTGCCATAGGCCGCCTCCAGGAAATCCGCCGAAACACTGTTATGGAAATTCGCGCGGTTGGACGTCATGCCGTAAGGCACGTTCGACTCAAGCACCGACTCATCATACTTCCTCAGCACTTTTTTCGCAGAATCTTTCCGGTTTTCGCTCACCAGGAATTTCGCCAGCGTGGCATGCGCCAGTCGCAGGCTATTGATGTGCCGGCGGTTCTCTTCATCAAAATATACACCGGGATGACTCGCATTGCCGTAGCGGAATTTCTCCATTACATTCTTGTAGGCCACATCGCCGGCCGCAATGCTGTTGACTACGGGCACCAGGCGATAGGATAAACCCTCGAGGCGCACATATTTATCCAGCCCCAGCGCTTTCAGTTCCTGTGTGGAGGTGAAGTAAATGGGCCGCTGCCATTTGTTGGCGGAAATGAGGGCCAGCACAGCGAGGTCATTCTTCTGCAGGAAGTTGCGGGTAATATCTATTTTGATCTCACTCACCACGCTGTCGCCGGGATTCAGCTTTACTGTTTTTTTGATGTAATCCACATCAACCGGTATCGACAGTTTCTTCACCGGAAGCACGTTGGCCTGGTCGCCGCTTTGCATGCTTACCTTATTGGCTTCGTCTTCACTGGCCACCACCTGTCGCAGGATGGTTTCCAGGTCGTAATATTTATTCTGGTCATAGTTGGGCAGCGGATAAACAGGCACAACGTTCCTGTTGTTTCCCTGAATTTGCTGTGCGCTGAAGATGACATCCGCGGGAGCACTTTCATTGAGCTTGTACCGGAGTTGATTAATATACCAGTCGGTACCGAGCAGGCTGTAGTTGATCACACGAAGGTCGGGCCTTATGCCTTCCACTTCTTGTGCGTACCACAGCGGGTAAGTATCATTATCACCGAAGGTGAGTAGTATCGAATTTTTTTCGCAGCTCTGGAGGTAGTCGTTGCCGAGATCGCGTGCAAGGTATTTCTGGCTCCTGTCGTGGTCGTCCCATTCCTGCGACGCCATCAGCACGGGCACGGCAACGAGACAAATGAGGAACGCTGCCCAGGCGGCGCCATCTCCTTTAATCACTTTGTTGAAAGATTCTTTCACGTATAGCACGCCGAGGCCGATCCATATGGCGAACGCATAAAAAGAGCCCACGTATGCATAGTCGCGTTCACGCGGCTGGTACCCTGCCTGGTTCAGGTAGATCACAACAGCGATACCGGTAAAGAAGAAGAGCAGGGAAGAGATGATGAAATCTTTCCGGTGCCGGGTGTATTGAAAGCACAGTCCTACAATCCCAAGGATCAGCGGCAGCAGGAAAAGCTTGTTGTTGGCCTTATTATTTTTCCCGGCAGTATCGGGCAGTACGTCGTTGGTGCTGTGAAACATCTTATCGATGAAAGGGATGCCGCAGTACCAGTTGCCATCACGAACGTTTCCAAAACCCTGCAGGTCGTTCTGTTTGCCGGCAAAGTTCCACATGAAATAGCGCCAGTACATCCATCGAAACTGGTAATCTGCAAAATACCTCACTTCATTGGCCATGGTGGGGTTTTCGCCCTCCTCAACGCCGCCAAATTCGCGGTAAACAAATTGCTGGTTGCGTTCGTTGCCATTGTCCCACATGCGCGGAAAGGGGTGGGCGGTTTCCATTCCGGAAAAATTCTGTTTCTGGATCTTTCCGGCCACTTCATATTTGTCTTCTCCTTTTACGTAGAGGTCGCCGGCACTGACGAAGTCTGCATTTTCAGTTTCTTCAGTAAAGAACGGACCGTAAAGTATGGGCCAGTCGCCATATTGTTCACGGCTCAGGTATCCTACAAGGCTCACGGGATTGTCCACGTTGTACATATCCACGGAAGGGTTCGCATTGGAGCGTATCAGTGTGGTAAAATAAGTGGAGTAACCGATGATAATGAAAATGGTTGACCAGATGGATATTCTTAAGAAAGAATAGATCTTGTTTTTGTAGGTGCTGCAGATCATGATGAGCACACCCAATGCGATCAGGAAGATCACGAACGACCCCGATGATTTGAGGTAGGGAAAGCAGAACAGCAGTACTACCGCCGATAGCCACACCGGGAAGCCCCTGAACTTTTGAATGTCGGCGGCGGTAAATCGCAAACCCAGCACCAGCAGCAGTGCAACAAGCGCAAAATAAATTACGAAGCCGGTGAAGAAGGGGGTGCCGAGTTCGTTAACGAAAAATATGTCGAAAGAGCCGGCTCCTTTGATGGACCACTGTATGATGACCACCTGTATGATGCCGGTGATGATACAACCTGCGAGAAGGGCGAAAAAAGTGCCCCAGCGGGTAACCTTATATCTTTTAAAATAGTACACCATGATGATGGCCGGGATGGTCAGCAGGTTGAGCAGGTGCACACCTATGGAAAGGCCCATCATGTAAAAGATAAATACGAGCCACCGGTCGGCACGTGAAAAGCGGTGGCCGTCGGTTTGGCTCTCGCGGTCCACTTCATGTTCCCATTTGAGGATGGCCCAAAACACGATGGCGGTAAAAAATGAGGACAGGGCATACACTTCGCCTTCAACGGCACTGTACCAGAACGAATCGGAGAAGGTGTAGGCAAGGGCGCCGACAACACCGGCCGACATTACGCCGATGATCTGGTGGCGTGTGAGGGGCGCCTGTCCCTTGTGGAGGATCTTGCGGGCGAAGTGGGTGATGGTCCAGAAGAGGAACAATATGGTGAAGCCGCTGGCTATGGCGCTCATGAAGTTGACGCCTCGCGCGGCGCTGGCCGGGTCGTCGCCAAAGAGGATGATGAAGAACCTGCCGAGCAGGATGAACAT
>CBIGXK010000218.1:0-6724 GCA_966193805.1 uncultured bacterium
TGTTCCTGTTTGCGCCTGGCTGGCGCTGTTCGTTGTCAAAATAAAAGCCAGCACAAAAAATGCTTGCAGAAAAACGTGCAGTCGCATAGAGAAGATGTTGATATCTTTTTATTTTTTGTTGCACGGCAAAAGTGATTGAACAAAAAAAGATATTGCATGATTTATTTCTTCCCTCGGTATGATTTTGGTCATACTTTATTCTCCGGTTTGTGAATTGGGCGCATCAACAGGCTTGGATTGAGGCGAATATTGCTCTCTTAAAAAAATGGTGAGCACTACCATGGAAAGAATGGATAAAAATTCACTCTGCCAGTTTTGGAAAGACTCGAACCATAGCCTTGAACTGGATAAATACTCCAGCGCCGTGGTTGTTGGCAGATGCTTAAGTAGCTGCTCTTCATTGTAATCGGTAAGACTTCCCTTCCAGTGAAGCAAAAAAGACAGCAGGAACAATATAGCGAAGGTACACGAAAGCGAATGGCGATATATTGCCAGGATGATACCACCTTTTCTAACGGGCCACGGGGCATCCTTTCTTTTTGGGTTGGGTTCTCTGTCCACTTCCTCCTTTTTGTCAGGATCCTTTGACTCTGAAGAGCCTTTTTGGTACAATCCCATTGTTAAAACGAGATAAAGGGCCATCTGCAAAAATTCACTCTCCCAGTTTTCGAAGGTAGCCTGAAAGAAGTGCCCGGAAACCAGGTATTGCACCAGGCTGATCGCCTGACCACCCATTTCCGTGGTCTCCTGGTTGTGTTCGTTAAATCCGCTGAATATCTGACCGGCAAGACTGAAAACAAATAATAAGAAAAATGCAATGGACAGACCATTGTCGTGGAGAATCTTTTTCATGTTTTCGTATATATTATTTTGAACAACACTGGGAAAACTGTGCCAGTGGGGATGCGTTTTCAAAGAACTGCAATTACCGAACGACCTCGTCTTTCATATTTTGGTCCACACAATGGAAAGCGCAAATCGAAAAAACATACCAGTTACGAGAACACGGGTCTTTTGAACCGCAATTGCTATGCAGTTTCAATTACCGATAATGGCACCGTTATTGTAAAACTGTATTAGAGTTATTCAATATGCCTCATGTTAAAATTGCAAAGCCTTAATGCCCAATTGGTTTCCCTGAAACTTGCTTTCGATGAGGCAATTATGCGCGGCGATTCTCTGGAGGAAGTCAGAAAGATATACATTCAAATTAAGGAATTGGAAACCCTCGTTGCCGAACGCGAAATTTTTCTGCTAAAGCGTTCGCAGGAAGGATCAGAAAATACTTAACGGCCTGCATGTTATCTAATATTAGTACACTTAGGCATGAACGTTAGTTGCTGTTACTGCTGCTCTCCGCTTTTACCTTCAATAACTTTTATCAACTCAGGATGTTCCTTTTTTTCGCGGTTCAATACCCGGTACGCAATGTAAATGCTCAACAGCATGCACACCGCGCCGATCAGGAAATGGATGCCGGGCAGGTAAAACGGTGCCGCGTCTGACGTAAAGAAGGCGAATGTACCGTTCATGATAAGCGGTCCGATAATCGTGGTAACGCTCATAAGGCTGCTGAGCGCACCCTGCAGTTCGCCCTGCTGGTTCGAAGGCACATGGCCGGCTATAACCGACTGCAATGAGGGACCGCTGATACCGCCTAAACAATAAGGGATAAGAAATGCAAACATCATCCATCCCTGTGTGGCAAATGCAAACAATACCAGGCCCAGCGTATAAAGGCCGAGGCCCAGGTAAATACTTTTTTCATTGCCTATCCGCGGATTGATCACTCTTGTGAGGCCCGCCTGCACACCACCGACCAGCACGCCTACCACGGCGAGGGAAATGCCCACCATGGCTTCACTCCAGTGGAAACGGTAAATGGTGAAGAAATTCCAGTTGCCCTGCACGGATTGTGCACCGAGATAAATAAGGAAGAAACAAAATGCGAGCCCGCCGATTTCAGGATGCGTTGTCAGAAACCTGAGCGAGCCGAAGGGATTTGCACGCTTCCAGTCAAAGCGCCGGCGGTTTTCTTTACTGAGTGATTCGGGAAGCACGAAATATCCATAAAGGCAATTGAGAAGACACAAAGCGGCCGCTGCATAAAAAGGCGCGCGAATGCCCCAGGTGGCCAGCAAGGCGCCGAGCGCCGGACCCAGCACAAATCCCAGCCCAAATGCGGCGCCGATCAACCCGAAATTTTTTGCGCGGTTCTCATCGTTACTGACGTCTGCGATGTACGCCGATGCAGTGGTGAAACTGGCGCCTGTAATGCCCGCGATAACGCGGCCGATAAACAGCCAATTGTAAGCGGGCGCCACTGCAAGGATGATGTAGTCGATGCCAAAGCCAAACAGTGCAAGCAGCAGGATGGGCCTCCTGCCATAACGATCGCTCAGGTTTCCCATCACCGGTGAAAACAAAAATTGCATAACAGCAAAAACCGATAGCAGCAGCGCGCCATAAGTACTTGCCTCGTTAATAGGGATGCCTTTCAGTTCTGCAATGAGGTCGGCCATGACGGGAATGATAAGCCCCCAACCCATTACATCTATGAGCAGTGTTACAAAAATAAAACCGATGGCAGCTTTCCTTGATGTTTGCATAGAATAAAAATGGATGGCAAAGCTGCATTATTTTTCATTAATACCATGGGATCAACCGCCTTAATTGCGTTAGATCCGGTGCGAGATACATAACGCTGATCTCGAAGGTGTTCTTTATTTGCGAAGTAGTTTTTGCACCGGATACGGTGCAGTCGAAACTGCAGCCAACCTGCCATCCTTTATAAGTAAGGCCCGCATAGGGAATGAGCGCATCCTTGAGGCGGTGCCACAAACCGAGTTTAAATACGCTGTAGCCTTCCTGGTCGAGGAAGAAGCCGTAGGCCATGCCGAGGGTAAGTTCGTTGTCGTTGCCCTGTTTCCTGTAATTACCGGAAAAATAAAAGCTGTTGTTGAACCCAACATCAATGTCGCCACCTGCGATTACAGAAAACAGGCGGGGCGTTTTGAATTGTTCGGTGAGGTAGTTGTCCTGTTTTTTAAGAATGTTATACATCGCAACGCCGGCGAACAGCGATCGGTCTTCCAGTGTATAGGAATACATGCCGCCCACATTTACATCGAGGTAATGTTTTTTTCCGTTTTGAAGTTCTTCGCCCATGGGCAGTGACGGATCGAACACACCGTAACCAAACTGGCTCTCGAACTGGAGCCTGCTGAAGTCTATGCGCCTTTCATTGTACGTGCCCTGGAAGCCGAGGCCAATTGTTTGAATTTCGTCCTGGTCGAGCGCAATATGGTAGCCCGCGCTCACGGCAAAATTGTTTGTTTGCACGGCGCCGTCCATTGTTTTGTCGTTCACAAATGCGAAGCCGAGTCCCAGGGTATTTCCTTCTGCAATTTTGCTGGTGAGCGCATGTGCGTCGCCCGAAAACGTAAAGGTGGTATATGGTGAGCCGCCGGCGCTCCACTGACTCCTGTAATTGGCCGCCACGCGGTAGGGCCCGGCCGTTAATCCTGTTGCTGCCGGGTTAATGAGAAGCGGCGTTGAATAAAACTGCGAAAAATGATGCGTCTGCGCTTTGGCGAAATAGCCAAGCAGGCAACCTGCAAAAAGAATCATTGTCGTCTTCATCAGCTCATTTTTTATTCGCGGGCACGTTGCAATCATCGGATCAAAAATGTTTTTCCTGATAGTTTCACCTGTTCGCCATCGGTGGTTTTGCCTGAAAGTATCCACGTGTAAGTATCGGCAGGCTGGGTAACGCCTTTGTGCTGGCCGTTCCAACCTTCGCCCAGAACATTGGTTTGGAACATCAGGTTTCCCCACCTGTTATATACGCGGAAAAAATCGATAGTTGCCAGTTGTCCCAATGGCCGCAACCTGTCGTTTACATTGTTGCCATTGGGTGTGAAGGCAGTGGGTACGAAAATCTTTTTCTTCACCGGTTCCGGTCCCGGCACCTCTTCGCCGGCAATCTTCACGAGCACCGTATCGGTCACCATACATCCTTCGGCAGGAGTGATGTTGACGAGGTATTGCGTTTCCGTGTTTGCTGTTACGGTTGGCGTGGGCGATGCGGGATCGTTCAAACCGGTTGCAGGCGTCCATTCATAGGTTTCACCGATCGCTCTTGCTGTTAATGTAGCGGGTTCGCCGGCTGCAACCGTTACATCTGCATACCGCGTACCGGTTGCGGCATCGAGCGTAACAGTGGCCTTATTGGATGCCGGCCCGGTACAACTGCCATTTTTTATGATGACGCTGTATGTGCCCGGTGCTGTTACCGTAAGCGTGGCGCCCGTTTCCCCATTGATGGTTTGGCCGTCGCGTTGCCACTCGTACGAAGTGCCGCCTGTTGCGGTAAGCACCTGCGATCCTCCCGTACAGAGAGAGGCGGTTTCGGGCGAGATCGTTCCGCTGGGAACGGTGGTAAGCGTAACGACAGTGCTGTTGGAAGCGGGCCCGCTGCAACTGCCTTTTTTTATAATGACACTGTAAGTGCCTGCCTGGTTAACTGTAATGGTGGAGTCGGTTTCACCATTGATCCTCACACCGTCGCGGCGCCATTCGTATGAAGTGCCGCCGGTGGCTTTCAGCACCTGTGAGCCGCCTTCGCAAATGGCGGCTGTTGCAGGAGAAATTGTGCCGGTAGGGAGCGTTCCTTCCGTAATCACAGCCGTATTGGATGCAGGTGCGCTGCAATTGCCGTTTTTGATGATCACGCTGTAGGTGCCCGGCTTGGTAACAGTAATGGAGGAAGAAGTTTGACCGGGAATGGTTTCACCATCAAGCTGCCATTCGTAAGAGCTACCGCCGGTGGCGATTAGTTTCTGCGACCCGCCGTTGCAAACGGCAGCGCTGGCCGGAGCGATGGTCCCTGAAATTTCTTCGCTGCACATCAGCATAAATTCCCATGTTTGGTTAAGGTTACCTGTGGTTGCCTCACCACCAAACATCCACAGGTTACCCTGCTTGTCGATCCAGCTCGCGGCATTTGCCGTACCGCCCGGGCGATTGCCTGCCGCCGACTCGCCTTTTGTTCCATATACGGCAGCCGGACTTATTGCAGTCTGTCCCTTTACAAAGGTCCAGTCGCCGTTGGTTAAAGAATACTTCCACAAGCTGTTTAAAGGCTGCTGTCCGAGGTCGCCGCCATAGCCCTTTCCGCCGAACAGCCAGAGGCTGCCCTGGCCGTCTATCCAGCCGGAGGCGAGAAACCGGGCGCCGGGGTTGCCGTTCACATCAGGAACACCCTGTTGAGTGGGCCGTGGTTCCTCGTTGTATTCGTCGCTGCCGCTCATCCAGGCCCACTGGTTATCGCCAACATCGAACTTCCACAAATCACTGAATAGGCCCGACCGGTTTCGCCCGCCAAACAGCCAGAAGTTGCCGTTCCTGTCCGTCCAGGCTGTGCTGCCACGTCTTCCTGGCGGCGTGTTCCGGTTATTAAAGTCTTCCTTCCTGCCATAGCGGCCATTGTCATCCTCTTCGTCTTCACCGTGCATCCATGTCCAGACGTTAAAGGCGAGGGAGAACACCCAGAGGTCGTTAAGGTCGCCCCGGTCATTATTGGAAGCATAGCCGTTACCACCAAACAGCCACAGGTTGCCCTGTGCGTCTTTCCATGCGGCTGCCATCGAGCGGCCCCCGGGAACACTTGTTAATGAGGTGCGGCCCTTTCTGCCGTAATTGCCCCGGCTGTTCAGTTGACTGCTGCCGCTTATCCACGTCCATTGACGCGTAGATGGGTTGTAGCGCCACAGGTCGTTCAGCAATCCCGGGGAATTGCCATTGGAAGCGTAGCCATTGCCACCGAACAGCCACAGGTTTCCGCTGTTATCTGTCCATGAAACCGAATTTTCGCGCGCCCCCGGATAATTGGAAGGCAGGGGAAGTCCCCTGAATCCGTAGGTGCCGGTAGCACCGGCTTCTTTTGAGCCGTCTACCCAGGTCCATTGATGGCTCGCGGGATCATAGCGCCATAAGTCGTTTAATAATCCGGAAGTTGTTTCGCCGTTTCCGCGGCCGCCAAACAGCCAGAACATCCCGTTATCGTCGGTCCAACTGGTGGCGCCGGTGCGGCTGCCGGGATTGTTCGTGGGCGCAGCGATGCCCCGGTTACCGTAAGATCCGTTGATGTTTGCAGACTGCTCGCCGTTCATCCAGGCCCATTGGTTCTGAGCAGCAGCAATTTGTGAAACGAACAATAAAAATAGCAGCAAGGCATAATGAAAATGCTTCATAAGGGGTTTGTTCACATGAATACAGTCCATGCAAAGGATACGCCAATACGAGGTTTTCCGAAAATGGGAGAAAGAATTTTAATAATGACCGGTGTTTTTCAGCGGATTGATTAGCCGGATATTAATAACAAAAATAAGAAAGAGGATTCGGATGTGCATTTTCGTTAGTATGAATAGTATATTTCCGTGCGAAGTAAACGATTGCATAATGGTTTACTTCTATGTAATTTGTCAATGTTTGCATGTATTTTTGATGATGTGATGCAGTGCCGGTTAAATCGGTTTGGAGTAAACACCTAATACGAAAGTATTAATCTTATCTTCGACTTATAATTTCCGTATCCTGAAAACCCTGACTTTTCATATTAAAAGGAAGGTACTCCTTCTTTCAATTATCCTGTCCATCAAAATGTGTTGTTTTGGGCAGGGCAGGGTAGTGGTAAATGAGTTCATGTCGTGGTCCGGGTGTA
>CBIGXK010000219.1:0-6683 GCA_966193805.1 uncultured bacterium
ATTGAAAAGATGACGCAGCTACTTGTCGCTTCAAATGTATCGGTCAGGTACAAGGAGAAAGTCTTCACTGAATATGACGTCTATTTCGCCGATGAAAATCTCTTCGGTATTTTTAAAGTAAACGTAACCAAAGGAAATCCCCGCACCGCCCTGGGCGAACCTTATTCGGTGATGCTTTCAGAAGAAGTGGCCGCAAAATATTTCGGCAGCGAAGATCCGATGAACAAAGTGGTGCGGATCGACAACACGAAAGATTTTAAGGTAACCGGCGTTTACAAAGCCTTTCCTGCCAATTCACATCTTCACCCTTCAGTGATGGTGTCGTTCAAAACACTCAACGATCCGGATATTTATGGCGCCGAAAACCTGAGAACGAACTGGTCGAACAATTCTTTTCTCACCTACCTCAGGTTTTTCCCCAACACCGATATTCAACAGGTGGAAGCAAAGTTCCCCTCGTTCCTCGATAAAGTATTTGTTGAACCCGGCGCCAGGGTAAAACCCAGCAAGTGGACCTCGCTCACCCTGCAGCGTCTCACCGATATTCATCTGCGCTCGCACCTCGATTCCGAGGCCGAAGAAAATGGTGACATTAAACGTGTATATATCTTTTCAGCCATTGCCTTATTCATCCTGCTCATTGCATGTATTAACTACATGAACCTTTCTACGGCGCGCTCCGCTCTGCGGGCAAAAGAAATTGGCATCCGCAAAGTGGTGGGCGCCGAAAGAAAGGAAATTATCCGCCAGTTCCTCACCGAATCAGTAGCAATAACGGTGATGGCTATGGGTGGCGCAATTCTGCTGACCCTTTTGTGTCTTCCTTTCCTTAACAACCTGTCCGGAACGCAACTGTCGTTTGCGGTTTTCCGGCAGCCGCTGTGGATGGGTGTGCTGATCGGCATCCCGTTGTTCGTGGGCCTCGTTTCGGGCATCTATCCGGCGCTATTTATGTCTTCCTTCGTACCGTCACGTGTACTGAAAGGATTATTTAAACCCGGAAGCTCTTCCATTTCTTTTCGCAAGGTGCTCGTCACCGTCCAGTTTACGCTGTCCATTGTGCTGATCATTGCCACGGTGGTCGTTTACCGGCAGCTATGGTTCATGCAGCATAAACCTTTGGGTTTTGATAAGGAACACATCGTTACCATACCCTACAACGACGCATTGAATAAGCGTTTTGATTCTTTTCGCAGCGCCCTTACCTCGAGTGCATCCATCAGGGAAGTGACGCGCTCTTCGCGCATTCCAAGCGGCAGACTATTGGACACGCAGGGCGCTGAAATACAAACCGGCGATTCACTCGCCCCCACCAACGCAGATATAAAATATCTGGCGGTTGATGAGTATTTTATCAGCGCTTACGGTATTCACGCGATGGCCGGGAGAACTTTTTCGAAAGATTTCGGCACCGACACTTCAGCATATGTGCTCAACGAATCGGCAGTGAAAGTTATCGGGCTGCCCTCCAACCAGGATGCTGTGGGAAAAAATTTCAGCTATGGGGGTAGGAGAGGAAAAATAATCGGGGTGATCAATGACTTCAACTTCGAATCGCTGCTGCAGAAGATTGTTCCGCTGGTGCTGCTATACCCGAAAGGCGAAGAGGACTTTGGAAGAATATCGGTCAAAGTGGAAGGCGGAAACGTTCCGGCCGCACTCAGCAAAATTGAACAGACCTGGAAACAATTTCTTCCCGAAATACCATTCGAGTACACGTTCATGGACGAGAACTTCGCCAGGCTGTATGAGGCTCAGGAAAGACAGGGAACCATCTTTTCCATATTTACCGGAATCGCCATTTTTATTGCCTGCCTGGGCTTATTTGGACTTTCTTCCTTCGCCATTTCACAGCGCATGAAGGAGGTGGGAATACGCAAAGTGCTGGGAGCGAACGTTAACCACATCGTTTTCCTGCTTTCGAAAGATTTTATGGTGCTGGTACTGCTGGCAGCGGTCATCGCTTTTCCCGTTGCCTGGTACGCGATGAACAAATGGCTGTCGGAGTTTGCCTACCGGATTACCATTTCCTGGTGGATATTCATTGCCGCGGCATTGCTCACGGCGATCATCGCCCTTGCCACCGTGTCGTTCCTGACCATACGGGCGGCCATAGCCAACCCGGTGAAAAGCCTCCGTTCGGAGTGATGTTTTTCCCGGAAACCCGCTAAAAAATACCCTTAGCGCATACTACAAAGCGCCTGTTTTCAGTTTTAAGTTCGATCCGAACCGTACCTTGAAAACAATCGCCCGATGAAAACGTATACCCAGTTGCTGGACGTACTCATTTTGTCCATGCTTGGCCTGGCCATCATTTTTTACCTGACCAATCATTCGGTCAGCAATTCCTTTAACAGAAGAGAGGGACATCTGCACATCTCCGTTATTTCCTGGCACTCGCTGTTGCTTGTTTCGAGCTTTTGTGTCTTCCTGAGATACATTGCCCGTAATGTGAGATAACGCCGTCTCTAAGCTTCGCAATTGTTTTCGGGCAATTAAAAACATCGCTTTTCTTTGCAGCATAACTGCAAAGAATGAAGACACTTGCCTACACGTCGCCATTGCAATTAACATTTGGAGAAGCCGCGGAGCCCGTTCCGCAAAAAGGAAGCGCCATCATACGCATAAAAAGCGTGGGTATTTGCGGCACCGACCTCCATGCCTACGAGGGCACACAGCCCTACTTCACCTACCCACGCATACCCGGCCATGAGCTTGCCGGAGATTTGGTGGACACCGGCGGAGCGGCGGGCTTTCAACCGCTGGAGAACGTTACTTTTCTTCCCTATTTCAACTGCGGCCATTGCGTTGCCTGCAGGAGAAACCGGCCAAACTGCTGCGCCAACCTGCGCGTTTTCGGCGTACACATGGACGGGGGCCTGTCGGAGCTCGTTTCCGTTCCATCGTCATTCCTCGTTCACGGCGAAGGATTGAGCTACGACGACCTTTCTCTTGTTGAACCGCTGGCCATCGGCGCACACGGCGTTGCTCGCGCAGCCATTGAACCCGGCGAATTTGTGCTGGTGATGGGTGCGGGACCGATTGGTTTGGGAACGATGGAACTGGCAATATTGAAAGGGGCGAAAGTGATCGCGCTGGATACGAACAACAACAGGCTTTCTTTTTGCGCGCATCACCTCAACGTACATGCCACGATCGACCCCACGACAGAAGATGTGACCGGCCAGCTCAGGGCGCTGACAAACGGCGAAATGCCAACAGTGGTAATCGATGCAACGGGAAATATTAACGCCATCAACAAGGGCCTGGATTACCTGGCACACAGCGGTACTTACGTGCTGATCGGCCTGCAGAAAGAAAACTTCTCCTTCAGCCACCCCGAATTTCATAAGCGCGAAACAACACTGATGAGCAGCAGGAACGCCACAAGGGCCGACTTCGAATACGTGATAAAAAACATCAGAAACGGGCTGCTGAAACCGCAGAAATACATCACCCGGCGAATACCGTTCGAGAATATGTTAACTGAATTTCCACGATTGTTTGATGCCGACACAACGGTCATCAAAGCCATGGTGATGATGCTCTGAGCAAATCGTTTGCATTAAAGCATGAGCGTAGGCATAGCCGCTGTTTGCTTTTTTACATCGGCAATGGTAAGATTATCGGATATCACGGTTTGTATCCATTTGCCGTTGCTCTTAAAAAATATCTGCACATTCAGCCCAAACAGGTTACGAAACCGCTCTTCTATCTCGCCTATTTTTTGCGACGACCGGATTTCAAGTACACCGGGATGATGATTTTTTCTCACCGATCCCAGGCTTCGCATAGACGAAAGAAAGTGTCCTTCTTCACATACCTCTTCCCAATGATGGGGCTTATTGCAAAGTTCAATTCTGAATCCCGGAAACGATAATGAAAATCTTTCCTGCAGGTCCCTGATAGTCTTACTGTCGTCAATTTGCAGATTCATAATACTTTTTTTTGAGGAGTGAGCGTATAGTCTGCAAATTCATGTATCCAGCGACGGCTACCTATGACTTAGTTCAGTTTATAAACTGATTCTTGTCAGCAATTGTTTTTAAAGCACCGGAATTTTCTTGTGTGGGGCCGCAATTACACCCAGTCGTACGATATGGTCAATATCTGAATAGTCGTACTGGTAAAGGCCGTCATCTGTCACTACGATGAGCAGGCCGTTGCGTGCAATCACATCATACGAATCTCTGATGTTGATGGTCGTCTTCAGGACAATTTCAGCGGGATCCGAGGCATCAAATAATTTCACGCCGCTGTCACCGTCGCAAACAAATAAAAGATCACCGTCTTTTGAAAGTCCCTTAGGACTTGTCATAGGATAAGATTTGATGAGCATGGGATTTTTGAGATCGGCAATATTCACGGCATTTAACTCGTTGAGCGCATTGCCGCATACAGAACCTGTGTGCAGGGTCACATACGCCGTATTACCATCAGCTATTACAGGGTCACACGCAAAACCGTGTACGAATTCACCAAGCTTTTCCGGATTTTCGGGATCATTAACACTGTAGATGAACATACCGGTGTTGCCGCCAAGAAATAATTTGTCGTGCAACGGAAACACTGTTTCAAGATTAAAGCCGGCTGGAAAAAGTGATGTAAGCACCGGCGTTTCCGGTTTGCTCACGTCCACGATACCCAGCGTGCCGGGATTCGAAATAGCATAGAGGTAGTCGTTCATTACAATCATGCCTGCCATGGAGCCGGCCACACCGGAAGGAGCCGTTTTTTGATAACCGCTGGAATTGGACAACGTATACGGGCAATTCGCACAGTCGTTATACCAGCGGGGAGTATTTTCGTCGTAATATACAGTTGTATCTTTTACCGTGTATCCAATGGCGATACGGGTGGTGTCGCCGGAATAGGCAAGATTTCTTCCCTGAAAGAAATTCGGCATCACGGAAGTGAGGCGCGCATTTTTCACATCTGAAATATCAATGGAAATTAAATAGTCATACATGTCGGCAAGTAATGTCTTCCCTTTTACCACCATCCCCTGGTTGCCCGGGATGTTCAAAAAAGCCACCTGCCTGGGCCGCGAAGGCATTCGGTTATCGATAACGTGGATGCCTTTGTCCACTTCATTCATGAAAATATAATCTCCCGCCAGGTAAAACCGGCCCGCATTTTCGACGTGTTGCGACGGGTCGCCGTTAATAGAGCCGGCGAATTCAGCTTTTGAAACAATAACGGGAGAATAAACCTGGTAAGTGTAAGACTGACGGTTATCCTTACGGCATCCGCACAAAAACAGGAATAAGGAAAAAACGCCCGCCAGGGAAACAAGCAATCTGAATGGGGATTTCATAACGTTCGTTTTGCCGTTGACACCGGCTATCATACAAGCGTTGCACAAGGCCGTCATTAATTTGCGCAGGTGCTCACCTTAAAATTCAATACTGATCAGACAGATCGATTATTTCCACCTTCCGGAACTCAACCGGATGGCTCTCGCTTTGTAATGATATATAACCACTTTTCAAAGGTTCGCCGTCGTGTTTTTGCTTTTCGTCATAATGAATCACATTGCCGCCGCCGATCTGCGGTTTTTCATACACGAGAACGGTATCGCCATTCACAATGTGCTTGATCACCGAATCGCCGAGTACCAGCACTTCGGCCCGTACCCATTCTTCGTTTCTGAATGTCTTCGATGATGAGTTGATACAATGGTTTGTGAATAGCTTTCCGTCGATCTCAACATTCGTTCCGGGCGTACAAAGGTTGCAGGTCGTCCGTTCTCCCGTAGAGTCGCCACCCAGCAATTGCGCCTCTATGGAGATGGGAAAATCCTGGTCCTTCAACATCGTGTGAGGGTCCTGGCAATGAAGCATCATGCCGCTGTTTTTATATGCCCATCCGGGTCCGCCTGGACATTGCGTGCCAACGAACCGGTATTCAACCGCAAGCAGGTAGTGCGAATAAGGGGTCTTGTAAAAAATATGGCCGAACTGTTCGTCGAACGTTTTGTAATGATCATATGAAACCACCAGCTTTCCGTCCCTCACGCGAAAGGTCTTTCCATAGTTCTTCCCTACTTTATGCTTGGAGATCTGGACCGTCCATCCCTTCAGATTTTTACCATTGAACAACTGCTTCCAATGGCGGCCGTCCTGCGCCGCTGCCGGCAAGCCAAAGCATACGAGCACAAACAACACAATGTTCACTTTTTTCATCTGAGGAAGGTAACGATTTGGCGCGATAAGCATTTATTGTTTCACAAACCTGTACACTTTCCGGGATCCTGAACGTGAGTCATCGACAGCGAGAAGATACAAACCGGCAGGCAGCGCTGCGCAGTCCACAGGAAGTACATTTAAGCCTGACTGAAGCCTGGTCGTGAACTGCTTCACGACTGTGCCCGAAGAATTATAAATGGCAATTACAGCAGCCGTATTCGTCAGTGATGATGTTTTTATAAAAACCTTGTCCCGGATAGGATTGGGCCAGAGAAGAGAATTGTCGGGGAGCGCATCGTTTATCTTTATCGCTTTGGAATAAGAAACAATACCCTTGTCATCAATAATTTTCAATCTGTAAAATTCATGCTTCAGCAATGGCGGATCGACCTGGAAGGTATGAACCGCTGCACTCGAAAAATTCTCTATATCTGCGATGTGCGCATACTGGTTGCCGTTGCCTGCTTCGAGGGTCATTTTTTGAATATGCTGCAC
>CBIGXK010000220.1:0-6623 GCA_966193805.1 uncultured bacterium
ATAATAAGTAGAGGTGCTAAGGAAATCTGTTGGCGTGGTATCCAAAAATTTCTTTCACGAGCCGGAGCTCAGCAGAAGATTTACGATGTATAAATAATAATTTCTTTTCATCCTGTATTTTTTTGTAGTGGGTTTCAAAATGCTGCTCTCAGGCCAAATACAATTGTACGTGCCTGCGGATATGCCGAGAAATCGTATCCCGGCTGAAGGACGTTGTTGAGGGTGGAAACCTCAGGATCCAACCCGCTGTAATTTGTCCATGTAAGCAGGTTTTGTGCAGCCACCTCTACCGTCAGGTTGCTTAAATACAACTTTTTGATCAGCCTGGCTGGCAAAGAATAACCAAGAGAAACTGTTTTGAGCCTTAAGTAAGATCCATCTTCCAAATTCTTGGATGAAAAGTAACCGATGAAGCCCTGTCCCCTTGTTCTGTAATTTTCGTTGGTTTGGTTTTCAGGGGTCCAGCGATTCGCATAGCTCGCATATTGATTGATACCATGAAAGCCATTGCTGTTACCTTCCAGCAAAAGTCGGTTGGCGTTATAGATATTATTTCCGTAGGACCATTGAAGAAACACGTTCAGGCTAAAACCTTTGTAGGTAAAATCGTTCGAGAATCCGCCGATGTGGATGGGCTGGCCGCGGCCGATAACTGTTATGTCTGAAGCATTGACCGTACCGTCACCATTCAAATCTCTCAATTTGATGTCGCCCGGCCGTATCGTGTTTCTTGTGGTACCATTAGTGGCTACAGTATTTTTAAGCACATATACGTCTGGTGCAGGATTATCAAAATCGTCGTATTGATAATTACCGTCCCATATATACCCTATCATCATGCCTATCGGCTTTCCGATTTCGTGCAGGAACAACGGCTGGCCAAACTGGGACAGATAAGTGGCGTTGCTGCTTAAAGCAGGCTGACCATAAGTAAGTGCAAGAATCTTATTCCGGTTGAAGCTGATATTGAAATTACTTCTCCAACTGAAGGCCCCTGAAGATATATTCAGGGTATTTAAGGTAATTTCTATACCATCGTTTCTCAACCTGCCAATATTCTCCTGTGCAGATCCAAATCCCGAACTGGGCGGTAAATCAGCATCCAAAAGCAAATTTTCTGTTATCCTGCGGTACAAATCCACTTCAAGCGAAATTTTGTTATCCAGTATTCCAAATTCATATCCAATGTCTATTTGTTTTGTTTTTTCCCATTGCAATAATGGATTACCTAAAGTAGACAGGTAGGCGCCCGGCGTTGGAGGGTGGTTGTTGAATGAGTAGCCCTGGCCGCCATTGTTCAGCGTCAAATGAGGATAAGCGTCAAAGTCTCCCACCCTGTTATTTCCGTTTTCACCATAACTCACCCTAAGCTTTGAGTTAGAAATAAACGGGAATGCATTCCTGAAAAAATCTTCCTGGTCCATGTTCCAGGCGATGGCGCCACCGGGAAAATAACCCCAGTGATCCAGGAATTTCGAGGATCCGTCTGCCCTGAAGTTTAAAGTGATCAAATATTTGGATTTGTAATTGTAATCCAGTCGCGCGGCATACGATGCCATCGAATTAATGGTGTTGTAAATATTGGGAGAGTTAAAGGTGTTGGATGAGGCGTCATCTAACCCATCCATCTTTTGACCTTCATTAGGCAACTGGGTGCCCGTGAAACTCGTAAAGAAAGTTTTATAGCTGTTTACACCAAAAAGCAACAATCCGCTGATGGTGTGGTCGCCTCCAAAAGTTTGTTTATAGTTGAGCGTATTTTCGTTGGAAAAACTGTTGCTGTTGGTAACGCCGAGGTAACCCCATATTCCGTTTTTGTTAGAAGGGTTTATCGGGCTTCCCTGTGAGGTCTTCGAATTATAAAACTGCTCACTGCGCCTTTTCACCTGCATGATACCGGCAGTGGATTTAAACGTAAGGTTTTTCGTGATGTCATAGCTTACATAGCCATTCGCTTTAATAATATCGGTGATATTATGCTGATACTGGTTCTCCAGGTCAATTACCGGGTTGATCCTGAAATCACTGGTGGTGATAAGCGATTCATCGCCTTCCTGTGTCAGCAGGTCCTCGTTAGGGTCTGAAGCAATCGGGCGGTACATCCATGCCCTCACCAGTGCGGTTGATGTTGCATTACCTCCGCCGTAAATAGACCTTATTTGCTGTCCGTAAGCATCGGTTTGTGTAAAGTCGGCCGTGATTCCCACTGTAAATTTATCACTGATCGTTTGGTCAAGCGTTATCCTGCCGGTGTACCTGCCGAGTCCCGTATTAATAATCACTCCTTTCTGGTCAAAGGCCGAGCCGGATATCGAATACCTGGTTTTATCGCTGCCGCCGCGTATTGCAACGTTGTATATCTGGATGACCCCGGTTTCCAAAACATGATCCTGCCAGTTTATTCCTTCCACATTTTTATAATCGTCCAACGTTTTGCCATCTGCGAAATATGCAGGCGTTGCCCATGCCAGCGGATCAAGTTCCTGTTGATACTTAACAAACTCGTACGGGCTCATCATGGGTATTTGGTCGGGAGGAATTTGATAACCCAGCGAACCATTCAGCGTTACCACCGCCTTTCCGGGTTTGCCTCTTTTTGTTTGAATCAATACCACGCCATTGGCGCCTCTCGATCCATATATCGCTGTTGACGACGCATCTTTTAATATGGTCATGGATGCAATCTCTTCCGGGTTTATGGTGGCAGGATCAAGATTTTCAATCGGAAATCCATCCACAACATATAAAGGGGAGGTACTTTGCGTGAGTGAACCTGCTCCCCGGATCATGATATTGATACCACCTCCCGGCTGGCCATCCACATTGTTTACCTGCACTCCGGCAACGCGCCCTGCCAACGCATCTCCGAACGACGCTACCGGCGCTTTCGCGAGGTCGTGCACATTTACATAACCCACAGATCCGGTCAAATCAATTTTCTTCACCGATCCATATCCAATTACCACTACCTGGTCCAGCGAAGAGGCCTCTGATTGCAGATCGATATCAATTCTCGCGCGGCCGTTGATGGCAATCGTTTGGCTTTTGTACCCGACAAAAGAAAACGAAACAGAATCGTTTGGTGATACACCAGACAAATTATAGCGGCCCCCGGGATCCGTGGTTGTGACACGCTCGCTTCCCTTCAGCGCAACGGTAACCCCGTTCAGGGGTTGATTGTCTGTAGCGGACCGAACGACACCCGATACGGTTTGCGCCTCAGTGGTTGCACTGAACGCAAAAAAGAATGCCGTCAGTAATAAAGACAAAATTTTAAGATGGCGTAGCAGTTTTTTGGTCATAAAATTTAGTTTTGGCTATCCGGTTTTTGTTAATATTGCTATTTTCCCAAATTGCAGATTGAAGTTTAATGAAAGTCGAATTCGTCTTATTTTCGAAAAGTCGTGTAAGCCGTTTTAATGAGTGTTTATAGAATGACGCCGTCACCAATGCTCATAATAGTGCATGTGCCATTATAGAATTCTATAAAATTTTTTCTTATTTCCCCGAACATGCGCAATACAAGATCAGCCAGGAATGCATGTTCTGTTTTGCTTCGCTATTGCTTTTTTCTTATCAGTATTTTATCAGGAATCGTCTAAAACGAATCTATAACTTTTTTTTTCTTGTTTAGCAAAAAAAAGATTTGCAAACGTTTGAAATGGTTATTCAAACGTTTGAAATCCTTTCAGCGAAATTATCAGCAATCGCTTACTGCAATGCAGTTTCAATCAACGTTGCGGCGGCAATAACATCAAGTGTGAAATCACATTAAAGTTTCAGGAACCGTTTTGCATTGCCCGACCGCAATAGTTCTTTGGCGGCAGCATCGGCTTCACTTTCTCTCAATGCTTCTATGCGCAGAAGACCTGTTACGTAGTCGAGAATCGGCGAGTGCGTGCCGAAGGCAAATCGTTCTTTGCCTTGTGTTTTGAGAAGAGTGCCCAGGTCAATCAATGTCCTTCCTGAAGTGTCTATCAGCACTTTTGCGTTTTTAAACAACGCTGCATCTGCTTCATCAAGTTTCATGCTGTTGGCCACATTGAGTATGATGAATTTTGCATCAGGAACTTCTTTTATAATCGGCAGAATATTTTTTAATGTCCATTCGGGCTTTGGGGTGCCCACTACATAATCTATATCCATCCACGACCGCAGGCGGCTATCTGCCATACGATAGGTGAATGCAACGGGTACGTCCTGGTCGCGCGCTCTCTTTACCAACTCGATCAGCGAGGTATTCGTGATATCATAATCGTGATATTTGGGATAGAGCCGGATGCCTTTCATTCCCAATTTTCCGATGCTGTTTTTCATGTCGTCGCGCCATCCTGCGTATATGGGGTTAATCACCGCAAACGGTACAAAGCGATCCCTGTAGCGACCCGCCGACTTTATCTCATCGTAAAGCTCCTGGTTAGCTGCCTGGGTATTTTTATAAAATATCCCGTTCATGCTGCTAATCACGGAAACGTCCACCCCAAACCGGTCCATCGTGGAACCCAGCGTTGCACAGGTATTGTGCTTAAGCTGCATGAAGGGCCAGTGGCCCACATAAGCATTTATATCAATCAACATTGCGACCTGCTTTCTTTAAAAGATTATTGTAATTGTCGAAGAAAACTTTCTTCTTCTGGGATTCAGTCAGTCCCGATGCCAATATTTTTCCAACGCTCTGGTAATAACAATTATCGGAAGCGAAAAATATACGGTCCTCGCCCAAATGCTCGACGGCAAAGTCTATCATATTTTCTGAATTGTTGCTGCCCGAGGTATCTACGTAGATGTTGGGATAATCTTTAAACATTTTGCATTCGTATTCCCAATCGCCTCCTCCTCCTATGTGGGCGTATTGAAAAATACCTTCAGGATATCTCGTGGCAATGTCTATGAAATCTTCAGGGATCGAAGTGTTTGGCTGTTTATAGCCATTGTATTTCATGCGGTAACCTCCTACCCCAATCTGACATTCCGCATGCGAAAAAATAATCATCTTCAGGTCAATAAGTTTCTCTATGATAGGATAATACAGCGGATCGTTGATCTTTACCTGGTAATACAGTTCGCCTGTTCCAATCATACCCACATCCGTGCAGCGCCTGATTTCCTCCAGCGACTCCTTCTTATAAGTAGGATTGAGAACAAACCCGCCTAACAGGTGGTCGGGATATTTTTTGATCGCCTTTATCGTTAAATCATTGTACTTCCTGAACTGTTCAGGCGTACCCGGCATTACGTCCAGGTATCTGGAGATCACCTGCTTGTCTATCGCGAGCCGCTCTCCGAAGTCCAATTGTTCCTCCGGGCTATTATCGGTAAAATAAATATGCGCATGCGTATCAATCTTCCTGTATTTCTTCACTTCCTTCATCACATCATATTTCGGCCCGGGTGAAATTGCATCCTCTTTCCCGCTTTTTATCCCTGTGGAGGCTGCACTTTTGAGACGGCTTCCGATGATTAGGCCCGCTGCACCAGCCGCGCTCCGTGTAACAAATTTTCTGCGATCAACATTCATAAGCTTAATTTTTTGACACCTCCAACAGATTTGAGGCTACCCCTGATTACTCTTCATTCACGCATTTACAGATTTCCTGATCGACTCGGCATTCTTATGGATCTTTTCGATCGCGGATACGATGTAGTCCATATCCGATCTTGGACCGAGAAGCAGTTCCTGCATAAACCACACAGCTTGCTCGTTACATAACTTATCATTCTGGGGACAATGATTTCTCTCCAAATACTTTCTGAAATCCAACATGTCCGCAGGATACATCTTTTTAAAATTCTTCGATTGAAAGGCGTTTTGCAGATAAGGTTTGTCGTTTAACGTGGCATATCCGCGCGAGCAGGGAACGCCTTCCGCATTCAATGCCTTAATAAATGCGGTTCTGGACAGGCCCTTGAATTCGTCTTTTTGATACCGGAAAGGAAAGATGTGAAACGCCGCCCGGGTAACGTGATCATAAAGTTTATACGGTTCAATACCGGGAATGTCATTGAGTTTCGATTGAAGGTAGGCGGCATTTTCGTTCCGGGTAGTCGTCTGCCCCTCCAGCCTTTTCAATTGCGCCAACCCAATGGCAGCCTGGTATTCGGTCATGCGCAGCTTGGTACCGAACATTGCCGGCCCCGAACCATATTTTCCAATCATACTGCCATGAGAGATGCCATAGTTGTGATACGAATAGCATCGATCGATAAATTCCTCATCATCGCTCACAATTGCGCCGCCCTCGCCTATCGGAATATTTTTTGAATTTTGGAAACTGAAGCATCCCGCGTCGCCGAACGTGCCCATCTTTTTATGATTAATTTCTGCGAGCCAGGCCTGGCAGGCGTCTTCAACCACAACAAGGTTATGTTTTTTTGCAATTTGCATAATGCGTTCCATATCCGATGGCAACCCGGCGATGTGAACCGGTAAAATGGCGCGCGTGCGTGATGTAATTTTTTCTTCTATTTTATTTACATCCATCTGAAAAGTTTCAGGATCAGTGTCAACAAAAACGGGCATGGCGCCCGCCTGAAGTACCGCCTGAGGAGTGGCGATAAATGTATAGGGAGGCACAATCACTTCATCTCCGCCGCCAACGTCCAAATTAACAAGGGAACAGATC
>CBIGXK010000221.1:0-6607 GCA_966193805.1 uncultured bacterium
TTAAAAGTTAAAACCGAAAACCTTTCACCATTGCCCATTGCCGATTGCCCATTGCCCATTGCCGTCTTCCGCTACTTACTCAAATACATGCTCCTATCCTTATAGAGCTGCCTGAAATAAGGATCGCGGAGGTCTTTGATAAATCTTATCGCCTCGCCCGTGCTCTTCATCTCCGGCCCCAGTTCTTTATTCACCCCGGGAAACTTATTAAAACTGAATACCGGTTCCTTAATCGCAAAGCCGTTCAGGTAAGGGATCTGGTATGCCTTGGCAATGAACGGCGTTGTTCTGGACGCCCTCGGATTGGCCTCGATTACATAAACCGCTCCGTCTTTAATGGCAAACTGGATATTGATGAGCCCCTGTATTTTCAGCGCCCTGGCGATTTTTTCCGCATATTCTTCCATTGTCTGAACAATGAGCGGCGACAAATTGAACTGCGGTAAAACGGCGTGACTGTCGCCGCTATGGATACCTGCGGGTTCGATGTGTTCCATCACACCCATCACGTGAAAATTCTCGCCATCGAATATGGCATCTATCTCTGCTTCCTGGCATCGGTCGAGGAAGTGGTCGATCAAAATCTTATTTCCGGGAATGTGCTTCAACAGGCTCACTACCGCTTTCTCCACCTCATCATCGTTGATAACGATCCTCATCCGCTGGCCGCCAAGTACATAGCTGGGTCTCACCAGTACCGGGTAACTAACCCTGTTGGCCACCTGGATGGCTTCGTCAACAGTGTACGCTGTCCCATAGTCGGGATAAGGAATATTCAGATCTTTCAGCATGTCGCTGAAGCGGCCCCTGTCTTCGGCAATATCAAGGCTGTCGAACGAGGTGCCGATGATCCGGATGCCTTTTTCATGAAGTTTTTCTGCGAGTTTAAGGGCCGTTTGTCCGCCGAGCTGTACAATTACGCCTTCCGGTTTTTCATGCTCTACAATTTCCCAGAGATGTTCCCAGAACACGGGTTCGAAATATAATTTATCGGCGATGTCGAAGTCGGTGGAAACGGTTTCAGGGTTGCAGTTCACCATGATGGATTCATAGCCGCTTTCCCTGATGGCTATCAATCCGTGTACGCAACAATAGTCGAATTCGATCCCCTGCCCGATACGGTTGGGCCCCGAACCGAGAACGATGATCTTTTTCTTATCGGTTACTATGCTTTCGTTGGCATGGCTGTCTTCGAAACTGGAATAGAAGTAAGGTGTTTTCGCTTCGAATTCTGCCGAGCAGGTGTCTACCATTTTGAACACGCGCGTAATTCCGGAGGCTTTTCTTTTTTCATACAGTTCGTCTTCAGTGCCATCGTTCATGATCTTGCAGATCTGGAGGTCGCTGAAACCCATTTTTTTCGCTTCACGGAGAAGGTCATCGGGCAATGTATTGAGCCTGTAATTCGCGAGTTCCTTTTCCATGTTCACGATCTTCTGTATTTCGTACAGGAACCAGCGGTCTATGCCGTTCGTCGCTTTTGAAATGGTACTCACAGAAATTCCGGCCATCAGTGCGTCCTTGATCCTGAAAATCCTGTCCCATTTCGGCGTCTTGATATATTCGGTCAGCTCTTCGGCGTGCATCAGACTTTTGCCGTAGTAACCAAGTCCCACTGCGTTATTCTCGAGGCTCTGACACGCTTTCTGCATGGCTTCGGTAAAGCTGCGGCCGATGGCCATCACCTCGCCCACGCTTTTCATCTGCAGGCCAAGCGTATCGTTGGCTCCTTTGAATTTGTCGAAGTTCCAGCGCGGCATTTTTACAATAACGTAGTCGAGTGCCGGTTCGAAATAAGCCGAAGTGTTTTTGGTGATCTGGTTTTCGAGCTCGTCGAGATAGTAACCGATGGCCAGTTTGGCCGCAATCTTTGCGATGGGGTAGCCGGTTGCTTTGGAGGCGAGCGCCGATGAGCGGCTAACGCGCGGATTGATCTCGATGGCAATGATTTCTTCCGTATCGGGGTTCAGGGCAAACTGCACATTACACCCGCCGGCGAAATTGCCCAGGTCGCGCATCATCTTGATGGCGGTGTTCCTCATCAACTGGTAAGCGGTGTCGGAGAGTGTCATGGCAGGCGCCACGGTGATGGAATCGCCGGTGTGCACTCCCATAGGGTCGAAATTTTCGACCGTACAAATAATCACCACGTTGTCGTTCGCATCGCGGAGCAATTCGAGCTCAAATTCTTTCCAGCCGAGCACTGCCTGCTCCACCAGCACCTCGTGTATCGGCGATGCCTGCAAGCCGCGGTTGAGGGCCTCGTCGAGGTCGTCCTTGCCGTGTACAAATCCGCCGCCGGTGCCTCCCAATGTAAAAGAGGGGCGGATCACCAGCGGAAACCCAATTTCCTGCGCAAACTCTTTTCCTTCGAGGTAAGAGTTGGCAGTTTTGGCGATGGCGACCGGTATGCCCAGCTCTATCATCCATTTGCGAAATTTTTCGCGGTCTTCGGCTTTATCGATGGCCTTTATATCCACACCGATGAGGCGCACTTTGTATTTTTCCCATATGCCGAGGTCCTCCGCTTCCTTGGCCAGGTTGAGGGCTGTTTGTCCTCCCATTGTGGGAAGCACGGCATCGATATCATTTTCTTCCAGTATCTGCTCAATGCTTTCTACAGTAAGCGGCAGGAGGTAAACTTTGTCGGCCATCATCGGATCGGTCATGATGGTGGCCGGGTTGCTGTTGATGAGTATAACTTTTATCCCTTCTTCCCGCAGGCTCCTCGCTGCTTGTGAACCCGAGTAATCAAACTCGCAGGCCTGGCCGATAATGATGGGGCCAGAACCGATGATTAGAACGGATTTGATCGAATTATCTTTCGGCATTTTCTAACGCAAATGGTTTTTAAAAACAAATTGCGCAAAAGTAGGGGATTTGAAGGAAAGTGAGGCGGCAAAAGGTGAAAGGTGAGAGGGGAGACGTGAGATATCCCCCGCTGGCGGGGGTGGCGCGAAGCGCCGGGGGTGGACCTCCAACTTATTTGTGAAACGAGGCCAGCTCAATGTCATCCAGCGGTACTTCTCCCGAACGTTGAAGGCGTTTTTGCTCGGCGAGCTGGCGCTTCTCTTCGTAGCGGTTCTTCATCTTGAAAAGCCACTTCTGGCGGGCCTCAGTGCCTTTGAACATACCGATAACCGTACCCACAACAAGTACCAGAACGATGACCCATTTGCTGTTGAATTCACTCATGGACGGTTAATTGAAAGGTTGTCTCTATAAAGACAGGAAATCAGGCAAAAACGCTGTATGCTCGCTAGAAAAAACTGTACCATAATCGAAAAAATTCACCTCTGCTTTTCAGCGTTCCTTAATTTTACCGGAATCAAACGATCCTGAATGCGACCTATGCTAACCTTCTTACTGTTGGTCACCCTTTTGCCTGCCTTCGGCCAAACAAAGTATCCCAAAGGTTATTTCAGAAATCCACTCGACATACCCATCTACCTCAGCGGCAATTTTGGTGAAATGCGCCCCAACCATTACCACATGGGCATCGACATCAAAACCAACCAACGGCAAAACCTCTCCGTACATGCCGCCGCGGAAGGATACATCGCACGCATAAAAATCGAACCTTTCGGCTTCGGCCGCGCCATTTACATCAACCATCCCAATGGTTACACCACCGTATATGCGCACCTGAACAATTTTGCGGCTAAGATCGACGCCTATGTAAAACAACAGCAATACGCCCAGGAAAGCTGGCACATACAGCTCGAACCGCCGCCCAATATGTTTCCCGTTAAAAAAGGCGATTTTATCGCCTTCAGCGGCACCACCGGCGGATCGCTTGCGCCGCATCTGCATTTCGAGATCAGGAGAACCATCGACGACGTTAACCTCAACCCGCTGCTTTTTGGCCTGCCGGTAAAGGACCTTGTGAGGCCCCGCATCGTTCGCCTGGCGGTTTACGACCGCACGCGCAGCATTTATGAGCAAAAAGCTAAGATATATTCCGCAAAAGCTGCCGGTTCATCAACCTACACCACCGTTCCTTCCGCTATTAAAGTCAACAGCCCGCTGGTTTCTTTCGCCATTACGGCTTACGACAGTCATACAGGTTCCGCCAACCTTAACGGCATTTACAAGGCAACGCTGTTCGTAAACGATGAAGAGGTCGAGTCGTTTAAAATGGATAACATCAGCTACCTCGACACGCGCAACATTAACGCGCATATTGATTACCGTTACCGGGCGCAGGGAGGCCCGTACCTGCAGCATTTATCAGAATTACCCGGCTACATTAATTCCATTTACACGAATGGCGCCGGCATGGGAGTGGTGGATATCAGCGACGGAGAAGTGTATGAAGTAGTGATCGTGGCTACGGATACCGAAGGAAACACCTCCAAAATACGCACGCTGGTTCGTTACGATAAGAAACTTCCTGTGGAGCCGCCGGCTACCGGCCGAAAATTCTATCCATTTATGATTGACGGCAGCGAAAATGAAAACTGTGAATTTTACATCGGTCAAAACTGCCTTTACGATTCGGTCCACATCACCTATTCCAATAATGCCACGGCCGATGATAACACAGTGAGCGATGTTCACACGATCGGTCCGGCTTACGTTCCGCTGCATGATTCGATGCTGGTGAGGATAAGACCCGATCTCACCTTTACGCCCGCCGACAGCGACCGAACAGTAATGCAATGGCAAAACGGTAAGCGGTCGTCTGTACAAAAAGTGCAATGGCAGCAGGAATGGGCGGCCGCAAAATTCAGGGACCTCGGCAGCTTCGTATTGCTGCGTGACACAGTTCCGCCCGTAATATCCAATTCCTTTGCCGACAACGCCGATCTGAGCAAGTCGTCGCGGATTGTGTTTAGCATAAAGGACAACCTGCACAATGTAAAAAACGTGAGGACGGAACTGGATGGCAAGTGGCTGAGGTTCACGAACGATAAAGGCAGGAGCTTTATCTACGAGTTTGATGAGAAGTGCCCGAAAGGGGCGCACAGCCTGGAAATTACCGCGGAAGATGAAGCGGGAAACATTTCGCGAAAAGTGTACACCTTTACGCGTTAAACAAATTCCACTTCGCCCACCCTGAATTTTCTCTCCACTGAATCGTGGGTGATGAGCTCGCCGGCTGCCGTCACACTCACCAACCGTGTGGTGAACACGGCATTTTGCTTCTTCAGTTTCACCTCCTCGCCCGCCCTGTACAGTTTGCCGTTGTACTCACGCATAATAGCATCAGCCGTGGCCCTCTCGAGGGCGGCGTAGCGCGAGCAGATGGCGTGCTGCAGGCTGCGGCCCATGATAACCGGATCATACCTGAGGCCCGTTGCCATGGAGATGGATGTGGCCCTGGAAAGTCCTTCAAAATCGATTTGGTTAAGGTTGATGCCGGTACCCGCTACCGTCCATTCTATCCGGTTGCCCTGGAAAGTATTTTCGATGAGTATGCCTCCTGCCTTTCTGTCATTTATGTACACATCATTTGGCCATTTGATGGTGACATCCTGCACGTTTAATTCTTTAAAGAAATCATAACAACCCAGGGCAATGGAAGCCGATGTTAAAAAGGGAAAGACGCCGGCGCCATTGCCCGGTAGCCCTTTAAACACAGTGCTCATCGTGATATTCTCGCCTGGTGGTGAAAACCATTGCTTACCACGCTGGCCCTTTCCGGAAGTTTGCCCGATGGCAAAAATGGAGGTTTCGTGCTGCAGCAGCCGTTTATGCAATTTTGCCATGGCATAGTTGTTGGTGCTGTCCACTTTAGAGAGAATAATAAAAGGACCAGCAGGGGCAGGATTGGCAGGTGTTTGTGAGAACAAATTCCTATTTTTGAGTATTATGACCCCCAAATATATTCATTCACAAAAAATGTATTGATTATTGGAACAATTGTCAATTTTAACGACGCGACGTAAACGTACAAGTGCAGGCAGGATAACAAAGAATTCAAGAGTTTTCAAATCCATAATAAAAGCTATACAGGACAAAAAGGGGGAAAATATCATTTCATTAGATCTGCGAAAGATACCTGAAGCCGTAGCCGATTTCTTTATCATCTGTGAAGCCGGCAGCACCACGCAGGTCAAAGCCATCGCTGATTTTGTAGAATTTCACACCAAAAAGACTGTAAAAGAGATACCTTACAGAACTGAGGGTCAGCATAGCGGCCAGTGGGTGCTGGTGGATTACATCAACATTGTGGTTCACATTATGCTGCCCGAAACACGAAAATTTTATAAGCTGGAGGAAATGTGGAGCGACGCAGTCGCTGAAGAACACAATTTCTGATCCGCTTAATATGCATACAATTTTACCTATAAATCATTAAGACAAGCAGAAGCAAGATATATGGCACAAGACGATTCAAGGCAGAATGACCGGGGCTTTCCAAGGTTGCGGCCTAAAGAAGACGGCAACAACAACCCGCGAAAAGGGCCGAAATTCAATATTTATTGGGTTTGGGCGATCATTTTCGCGGTATTGGTAGGCTTCCAGTTTTTCGGGTCATTTACACCCGACGCCAAACCCCTCGAGTCAGAGCAGGAGTTCCGCGAAAACATGCTGGCCAAACACGATGTTGAAAAGCTGGTTATCGTTACGAATAAAAATCTGGTCAGGGTATATATAAAAC
>CBIGXK010000222.1:0-6528 GCA_966193805.1 uncultured bacterium
ATCCCGACATTTCACCGCCAACGGTTTCCATCGCCGGCAATTTTACCGGCGCCGATGCGCAAACGGTGGAACAAACCACCACCACCGCCATCGAAACGCAGGTGAACGGTACGCCGGGCATGACGTATATGTCGAGCAACAGCACCAGCAGCGGGCAAAGCAGCATCACGGTGAACTTTGAGGTGGGAACGGATATCAACATTGCCACGCTCGACGTACAGAACCGCGTGAGCGTTGCTGAGCCAACACTGCCGGATGCCGTTAAGCGATTGGGCCTCACCGTTAGGAAGAGAAACCCGAGCATCATGGTGGCGCTCGCATTCTTTTCACCCAACGGCACCCACGATGAAAAGTTTATCGGCAACTATGTGAACATGTATGTGAAGGATGCCGTGAGCCGCGTAAAAGGTGTGGGCGACGTGTTTGCGCGCGCCGATGATTTCAGCATGCGCATCTGGCTGAACCCCGATAAGCTGGCCGCACTGGGCATCACGCCGCAGGAAGTGAACGCGGCGCTGCAGGAGCAAAATCTGCAAATACCCGGCGGTACAGTGGGCGGTAACCCGCAGCCTGGCTCGCAAACATTCGAGTACAGCGTTCTCACCAACAGCCGTATCAATACAAAAGAGCAATTCGAGAGCATCATTGTAAGAAGCCGGCCCGCCGATGGGAGCATCGTTTATCTGAAAGACGTTGCCAATGTTGAGCTTGGCAAGTTCGACTATGGTATCAGCTCATACGCCAATGGCCGCCCCTGCGCGTTCCTGCTGATTTACCAGGCGCCGGGCGCCAATGCGCTGGACACCTACAACGGCCTGATGGCGCGGCTCAATGAAATGAGAAAATCATTTCCGAAAGACATTGATTTCTCGGTGCCTCTTGAAACGGTTTCCGTTGTAAAGGCTTCGATCAACGAGGTGGTCACCACGCTTGTGGAGGCGCTGATACTGGTGGTGCTCGTGGTGTTCCTGTTTTTGCAGAACTGGAGGGCAACGTTGATTCCCGTGCTGGCCATCCCGGTGTCGCTGATCGGTACGTTCGTGCTGTTCGGTCCGCTGGGCTTTACGCTCAACACGCTTACGCTTTTCGCGTTTGTACTGGCGATAGGTATTGTGGTGGACGATGCGATTGTGGTGGTGGAAGCTGTGCAGCATAATATCGATCATGAAAAACTTTCGCCGAAGGAGGCCACGCAGAAGGCGATGAAAGATATTTCCGGGCCGGTTATCGCCATTGCGCTCATTCTTGCGGCGGTGTTCATCCCTGTGGGATTCATCCCCGGTATCGTGGGCAGGCTGTACCAGCAGTTCGCGATAACGATCGCCGTGTCCGTATTGATCTCCGCTTTTGTGGCGCTTTCGCTTACACCCGCACTTTGTACCATACTGCTTAAACCTTCGAAGGACGAATCGACAAAGAAGAATTTGATGGAGAAATTCTTTGCCGGATTTAACAACTGGTTTGGCCGCGTTACGAATGGCTATGCCAAAGGCGTTGGCGCGTGGATAAGAAAAACACCCTGGGTGATTGGCATGCTGGTGGTGTTGTTCGTCGGGTTGTTCCTGCTGTTTAAAAATAAGCCGTCGGGATTTATTCCAACCGAAGATGAGGGCCGCCTGTACGTGACGTATGAAATGCCGGAAGGCTCGTCCACCACCAGGAGCATAAAAATGCTGAACGACATCATTGCGCGCATCACCAAAATACCGGAAACAGGCGTGGTGGGTGGTCTTGCGGGATTGAACATCGTGAGCTTCTCAACCAAGTCGAATGCAGGAACCATATTTGTGAGCCTCGATCCATGGGAGAAACGGCAGGGTAAGGGACAGCATTCGCAGGACGTGATGAACAAGATACGCGCGGCCACTGCCGACATAAAAGAGGCGCGCATCCTCGTCATCGCTCCACCGGCTATTCCCGGACTTGGCGCCACATCCGGCTTTACCTTCGAATTGCTTAGAACGACCAGCACCGACGATATCAAGCAATTTGAGAAGGTGGGCAACGACTTCCTGGCGAAGTTGTACCAGCGCCCGGAAATAGGTATGGCCTTCACCTTCTTCAACGCGCGCACCCCCAGCTACCAGTTCGATGTGGACAGGGAACAGGCGAAGAAACTGGGTGTTTCCGTGGCCGATGTGTATGCTACGCTTTCATCGTTCCTCGCCAGCAGTTATGTCAACGACTTTAACTTATATGGAAGAAATTTCAGGGTAATGTTGCAGGCCGACAGCTCTTACAGGAGTTCACTGGCGGGCGTTGAAAAATTTTACGTGCGCAACAGCCAGGGCAACATGGTGCCGCTGGGATCACTGCTCACCTCGACGTTGATCGAGGCGCCCGCGGTAATCCCACACTATAACATCTATCGTTCCATCGAGATCAATGGTTCGCCGGCGCCGGGGTACAGCAGTGGCGAGGCCATACAGGCGCTCCGTGAGGTGGCGACAACACTGCCCGCCGGCTATAGCTATGAATTTTCAGGCATGAGCCGCGAGGAGATAAAGGCGGGCAGCCAGCAAACGGTCATTTTCGCGATATCCATTGTGTTTGTGTTCCTGTTTCTTGCCGCTTTGTATGAAAGCTGGTCGGTGCCGTTCTCCGTCCTGTTTGCGGTTCCTATCGGCGCGTTTGGATCAATTCTTACGTTGACGTTCATTCCGGCCCTTACCAATAATATCTATGCGCAGATCGGGTTGATCACGCTGATTGGTTTGTCGGCGAAGAACGCCATCCTGATCGTTGAGTTTGCAAAGGAAAGAGTGGACAAAGGGATCGATATCATTCACGCCACTATACAGGCGGTGCAGCTTCGTTTGCGGCCAATCATCATGACGTCGCTGGCGTTTATTTTCGGTGTGCTTCCGTTAGCATTTGCAACAGGCGCCGCCGCCGAATCGCGCAAGACTATCGGATGGACGGTTTTTGGTGGGATGATTGCGGCCACTACGCTCGCCATTTTCGTGGTGCCGGTGCTGTTTGTGCTCATCACGAAAATATCTTACGGCAGAAAGCTGAAGAAGATAGAAAGGCAGAAAATGGAAGAAGAGGTGGTGGATAGCCGGATACAGGAAAGCCATACGTGAGCGGCAAACGGCAATAGGCAATGGGCAATGGGCAAACGGCAATTTTGTTCACAGAACAGTCTCTCGAAGAGGGCTCATCTGGAAACGGTCGAAGTTTTTTTGAAAAAAATATTGGCAATAAACTTGTTTACTCCGGATAAAGCAGAATTTTTTTTCTTTGCCGATTGCCGATTGCCGAAATCAAAAATACCAACTCATCTCTCCATGCGCTCGGAAGCATTTCCAACCATACGATTGGCAGTTCCGATCATTATCGGAGAGCTCGCACAGATGTCGTTGCACATCATCGACTCGGCAATGGTGGGCGCCATCAGCTACAAACAACTGGCGGCCACCTCGCTGGTGATCAGCGCGGTGAACATTCCGTTCGTGATAGGCATCGGGATGACCATTTCCGTATCGCAGATGGTATCCATGGCGCATGGACGCAGGGATTCGGGACACGTGTCGCATTACCTGTTCAATGGCTTCTGGCTATGTGCTGCCACGGCCATCATCATTTCTCTTTCAATGGTATTGGGCCGGGGGATTCTTTTTCATCTCGGGCAGGATGAAGACGTGGTGGAGCTTGCTCTTCCTTTCATGAAGCTCATCGGGCTGTCCCTCATTCCCATGCTGCTGTTCATGACGCTCAAGCAATTCACTGACGGTCTTGAATACACGAAGACTGCGATGCTGTTGTCTCTTTGCGCAATGCCCGTCAATATTTTTCTCAACTGGCTCCTCATTTACGGCAACCTCGGTTTCCCGCGCCTCGAATTGGTCGGTGCGGGATGGGCCACGCTGATCACCCGCAGCCTAATGTTTCTCGTACTGGCTGCCATCATCCTCAAACATTCAACATTCAGGCGATACATTGCGGTCGGCCGCACGCAATGGTATTTCAAAGTAAAAACGATGCGCGAGCTTTTGCACATTGGCATACCCAGCAGTTTGCAGATAGGCATGGAAGCAGGCGCGTTTGGCGTATCGGGAATTATTATCGGAACAATGGGAGCGGTGCCGCAGGCCGCACACCAGATCGCCCTCAGTTGTGCGTCGCTCACCTTTATGGTGTCGATGGGACTGTCGCAGGCGGGTTCGATCAGGGTCAGCAATGCCTTTGGCAGAAAGGATCATGCAAAAATAATGGCCATCGGAAAAAGCACATTGGTCACCGCTCTGCTGTACGGATTATTTTGCGCGGTGATGTTCGTGGTGTTGCGCAGGCAACTGCCAACCTTCTTCAACGACGACCCTTCGGTAGTTGCGCTGGCCACCACATTGTTGCTCTTTGCGGCTGTCTTCCAGATATCCGACAGCACGCAGGCCATCGGCGCGGGATTATTGCGTGGCGTGAAAGATGTGAAGGTCCCCACCTGGCTGGTGGCCATTGCATACTGGGCCATTGGCATCCCCTCAGGATATTTCTTTGCGTTTCATCTCAACATGGGTGCGCAGGGCATGTGGCTCGGGTTTATTTCCGGGCTTACTTTCGCCGCAGTTTTTTTAAGTGCGAGATTCCTGAAAAGGGCGAAAGGTTAAGAGATGATCCATACTTTTAGGATATGGAAAAAGAGTTGAGAAGCCAGAATTGGTTTGGCAAACAAGGCAAAGACGGGTTCATCTATCGCGCCTGGATGCGCAACCAGGGAATTCCTAGTTATGAATTTAAGGGTAAGCCGGTCATCGGCATATGCAACACGTGGTCGGAATTGACGCCGTGCAATGCGCATTTCAGGGACCTTGCGCAATCTGTAAAACGGGGCGTACTGGAGGCTGGCGGCTTTCCTGTTGAGTTTCCGGTAATGTCGCTCGGCGAAACGCTCATCAAACCCACGGCCATGCTGTATCGCAACCTTGTCAGCATGGATGTTGAAGAATCCATCAGGGCCAATCCCATTGATGGTGTTGTACTGCTCTGCGGCTGCGACAAAACCACGCCTTCGCTTGTGATGGGCGCGTGCAGCGTGAATATTCCCACGATAGTTGTTTCGGGCGGCGCCATGCTCACGGGTAAGTTCCGCGGCAGAAACATCGGCACCAGCGACGTGTGGCGGTTTGCCAGTGATGTGCGGTCGGGGATAATGACCGAGGAGGAACTGAACCTGGCAGAAGCGGGTATGTGCCGCAGCAGCGGGCATTGCGCCGTGATGGGCACGGCTTCGTCTATGGCCTGCATGGTGGAGGCGCTGGGCCTCTCGCTGCCCGAAAACGCGGCGATCCCGGCAGCAGATGCGAACAGGAAAGTGCTCGCGCAATTGTCGGGCTGGAGAATTGTGGAAATGGTAAAGGAAAAGATCAAGCTATCGGATATCCTTACCCGCGACGCTTTTGAGAACGCGATAAAAGTAAATGCGGCCATCGGGGGCTCGACAAATTTCATTATTCATTTGCTTGCCATCGCAGGTAGGATCGGGATCGATCTCAATATTGACGATTTTGACCGGCTGTCGAATGGCGTTCCGTTGCTGGCCAACCTGCAACCTTCCGGAGATTATTTTATGGAAGACCTGTATTACGCGGGCGGACTTCCTGCGCTGATGAGAGAGCTTCTTCCACTGCTGAATGGTGATGTAATTACTGCCAATGGAAAATCGGTCGCAGAGAATGCGGCGAAAGCGGTGTCCATGAATCCGGAGGTAATCGGTACGTTGGAGAAGCCGTTCAAAAACGAATCGGGCGTGGTGGTGCTGCGTGGCAATCTCTGTACCGAAGGCGCTATTCTGAAGCCCAATGCCGCGAGCCCGGAGTTGATGAAGCACAGGGGGCGCGCAGTTGTTTTCGAGAATATCGAGGATTACAAGGCGAGGATTGATGATGAAGATTTGGATGTGGATGAAACGAGCGTGCTGGTGCTGAAGAATGTAGGACCGAAGGGATACCCCGGCATGCCGGAGGTGGGTAATATGGGATTGCCGAAAAAACTACTGGAGAAGGGCGTCAGGGATATGATAAGGATTTCTGATGGACGCATGAGTGGTACGGGGTTTGGTACGGTGGTGCTGCACGCGAGTCCGGAAGCGGCTGCCGGTGGAAATTTTGCAGTGGTGAAAACGGGGGATGTGATAGAGTTGGATGTAGCTGCGAGAAGATTGTACCTCGATGTTCCCGATGAGGAGTTGGCGCTACGCAAACAATCGTTTACGCCGCAGCCTGTGGGGATAAGCCGCGGGTATGCGTATTTGTACACGCAGCACGTGGAGCAGGCGCATCTTGGGGCAGATTTTGATTTTTTAAAGGGTGGGTCGGGGAGTGAGGTGGCGAGAGATTCGCATTAGCGTGGCGGAGGTCCACCCCCGGCGCTGCGCGCCACCCCCGCCAGCGGGGGATACGTTCTACCATTGCCGTTTGCCTATTGCTGATTGCCGATTGCCGCCGATCGCGATGAGCGCTTTTTACTAGCCCCCGCTGGCGGGGGTGGCGCGCAGCGCCGGGGGTGGAAAAAGGAGCGGATCAAATC